>JBEKRJ010000126.1:0-9209 GCA_049518835.1 Solirubrobacteraceae bacterium | reverse complement strand
GGCCGCGCGATCGCCGGCCGGCGGCGCGAGCAGATGTGCGTCGTCGGCGCGGTCGGCCACGACTTCTACACCGGCAGCCGCGATGGACCGCGGGGCTTTCCACGGTTTACCGACCCGCAGCTGCGCGACCCCGCGCAGTACGCGGGTTACCTGCGAATGGCGACCGAGCGCAGCCTCGAGCGCTGCGGGCTTGACAGCTTCGACCTGCTGCTGCTGCACAACCCCGATCACACCGGCTATACGAGCGAGGACGTCTGGAACGGGATGGCGGCGGTGCGCGACGCCGGCCTGACGCGCCTGCTGGGGGTCGCCCCCGGGCCGGCCAACGGCTTCACGCTCGACGTGATCGACTGCCTGGAGCACTTCGGCGAGCTGATCGACTGGGCGATGATCATCCTCAACCCGCTCGAGCCGTGGCCCGGTGAATTGTGCCTCGCCGCCGCTGCCGCGACCGACGTGCGCGTGATCACCCGCGTCGTCGACTACGGCGGGCTGTTCTTCGACGACGTGCTCCCCGGCCACGAGCTGCTGCCCCAAGACCACCGCGGCTTCCGCCCTGCAGGATGGATCGAAGCAGGCCGCGAGCGCCTATCCGCGATGCGATCGATTGCCGAGCATGCGCAACTGACGACGATCCAGCTCGCCTGCCAATGGAACCTTGCGCAGCCGACGGTCCAGTGCGTCGTGCCGACGCTGATCCAAGAGGTCGGCGACGGCGCACGCCCGGTCGAGGACAAGCGTCGCGAGCTCGCCTCGCTGCCAACGGCGCCGCGTCTCACCGACGCTGACGTCGACGCGATCCGGGCGCTGGGGGACAACACCGGCTGCATGGCGCTCAAAGGCGCCAGCCCCGAGCACTCCGGCGCCCCCCGGCCCGATCGCTGGGAGCTGGACGAGCGCCTCGACGAGGTCGCCAGCCGCTGGGGCATCGTCCCGGACCGGGACCTCGTCCAGCACGCCATCGCGTCGTAGCCGGCGGCTCCGAGCTCAGTCGTGAGGCCCGCGCGAGGCTAGGACGCCGGCTCCTGCTCGGCGCGAATCCAGTCACACGCGGCCGACAGGTCCTCGACGCCCATCGCCGCCGCGACGTTGAGCCACATCCCATAGCGGAAGAACTCGTCGACCTGCTGCGTGTCGGCCCCGGACAGCTGCTCGACGTGCGCGACCAAGCGCGCGTAGCAGTCACTAATAACTTGTCAAGCTCGATGCGAGCGAGTCGACTGTTGCGTGGCACGACGAGATTCCGTCCGTCCCCAATGCGAACATCTGTTCGTGTCCTACGTCGAGCTGCACTGCCACTCGGCCTTCTCGTTTCTCGATGGAGCCTCACTTCCGGATGAGCTCGTCCCGAGAGCCCTGGAGCTGGGCTACGAAGCGCTGGCGCTGACCGACCACAACACGGTCTCAGGTTCGATGGAGTTCGCCGTTAGCGCCCGCGCACTCGGCTTGCGCCCAATCCACGGCGCCGAGATCGACCTCGAGGATGGGCGCCATCTGACGCTGCTCGTGGAGGACGCGCGAGGCTGGTCGAACCTCTGCCGGATCTTGACCTGTGCCCACGCGCGTACGCGCGAGCAACCCGGGCCGCCATCGCAGGCATTCGTCTCGCTGGCGGACGTGCTTGACCACGCCGGCGGCCTCGTGTGCCTCAGCGGTTGCGCGCTGCGGGGCGTGCACGACGAGTTCTCGCTATGGCGCCTGCGTGAGGCGTTCGGCGCCGACCGGCTGCGAATCGAGCTCCAGCGGCCGTTCCTGCGCGATGATCGAGCTCGCAACCGGCGGCTGGCGTGGCTTGCGCAACGGCTTGGCGTGCCGGGCGTGGCAACCGGCAACGTGCATGCCCACACGCGCGCGCGCGCGCCGCTGCAGGACGCGTTCGTGGCGATCCGCCTGCACACCACGCTCGATGCCTCCGAGCCGCAGCGGCGGGGCAACTTCAGTCACGTCCTGTGCTCGCCGGCGGCGATGATCGCCCGCTTCCCCGAGCATCCGGAGGCGGTGGCGGAAACCGCGCGGCTGGCCGACAGGTTGCGCTTCGACCTCGGCAGCGACATGGGGTATCGCTATCCCGGATCGGAGGACGACGATGCGATGCGCAAGCTGTCAGAGCTCTGCAGCCAGCGGCTGTCGCTGCGCTACGCACGGACCGGTGAGCTAGAGCCCGCCACGGCGCGCCTGCAGGAGGAGCTGCGGATCATCGAGAAGCTCCAGCTGCCCGGTTTCTTCCTCCTGCACCACGACATGCTCGAGCTCGCGCGCGAGGTCGCATGCGAGGTGCGCGGGCCGGACACCGCCCGCGCGCTGCTGCCCCCCGGTCGCGGCCGCGGCTCGAGCGTCTCGTCGATCGTCTGCTACCTGACGGGGCTCTCGCACGTCGACCCGATCGCCAACGAGCTGCTGATCGGGCGCTTTCTCAACGAAGAGCTGACCTCGCTGCCCGATATCGACCTCGACTTCCCTCGCGATATTCGCAAGGTGCTGATCCCGCGCGTGCACGAGCGCTACGGCCATGAGCACTCGGCGCTGGTGGCGGCGTTTCCCACCTACCGCGCGCGCGGTGCGATCCGGGAGCTGGGCAAGGCGCTGGGACTGCCGCCCGGGGAGATCGAGCGGGTGGCGCGCGGCAGCGAGGGCTGGGACGCGCGCGAGGTGGCAAAAGACATCGAGAGCGCGTTCGGAGTGCGGCCCAAGGGCCAGGGCGCGCAGGAGGGCCGCCGGGGCAGCGGCGGCCGCTGGGCCTGGCTCGCCCGCCTGGCCGCGCAGGCCCACGGGTTGCCGCGCCACCTATCCCAGCACTCGGGCGGGATGATCGTCGCCACCCGCCCGCTGGTCGACTGCTGCCCGATCGTGCCGGCCGCGATGGAGGGGCGCCAGATCGTCCAGTGGGACAAGGACTCCTGCTCGGATGCGGGCTTTCTGAAGATCGATCTGCTGGGGTTGGGGATGCTGTCGGCCGTCGAGCGCTGCGTCGAGCTGATCGCCAGGACCCGGGGCGAACGGATCGACCTGTCGACGATCGACTACGACGACCCCGACACCTACGCGTGCATCCAGGAGGCGGACACGACGGGCGTGTTTCAGATCGAGAGCCGCGCTCAGATGCAGTCGCTGCGACGCACGCGCCCTGAGAACCTCCAAGACCTGACGATCCAGGTCGCGATCGTCCGGCCGGGCCCGATCCAGGGCGGCGCTGTCAACCCGTACATCGAGCGCCGCCAGCGGTTGCGCGCCGATCCCGGCTACCAGGTGCCCTACGAGCATCCGTCGCTCGAGCCGGTGCTGCGCGAGACGCTCGGCACGATCATCTTCCAGGATCAGGTACTGGAGGTCGCAATCGCATTCGCCGGCTTCTCGACCGGCGAGGCGGAGGGATTGCGCCGGGCGATGAGCCGCAAGCGCTCGGAGGCGGCGGTCGAGGCCCACCACAAACGCTTCATCGCGGGCGCGAAGCGGGTGCACGGGGTCGGCGAGCAACTGGCCGAGCGGGTGTTCGCGATGGTCCAGGGGTTCTCGGGGTTCGGCTTCCCAAAGGCGCACGGCGCCGCGTTCGGACTGCTCGCCTACCAGTCGACGTGGCTGCGCGTCCACTACAGCGCCGAGTTTCTGTGCTCGCTGCTCAACGAGCAGCCGATGGGCTTCTATCCCCCCGACGCGCTCGTGCACGAGGCGCAGCGCCGCGGGATCGAGGTGCTCGCTGCCGACGTCAATGAGAGCGGGGCTGAATGCGGCCTGGACGAGTCGGGCCGGGTGCGGATCGGTCTGGGCTACGTGCGCGGCGTGCGCGACCACGAGGTCGCAGCGCTGGTGGCAGCGCGCGTGGAAGGCGGGCGCTTTCGCGGCCTTTCTGACCTTGCCTCGCGCGCGGGAACGGGAGCGCCGTCGCTCGAACTGCTTGCATGGTCGGGGGCGTGCGACTCGCTGGTCGAGCTCACGCCTGCAATCGCCGGATCGGGGTTCGAGCGGCGAATTGCCCTGTGGCAGCTCGGGGTCGCGACACCCGGGCGAAACGTTCCGGGCGGGGTGCAGCTCGCGTTGCCGCTCGATCTGCCCGCGCCGCCAGGACTGCATGAGCTGTCGGCGTGGGAGTCGATGCTCGCCGACTACGGCACGACCGGGTTGACGGTCCGTTCGCATCCGCTCGCGCTGTTGCGCGACAGGCTGCCCGTCGACGCAGTCACCAGTCGAGACCTCGCGGCGCTGGCACATGGGGAGCGGGTGCGGGTCGGCGGGTTGGTGGTCGCCCGTCAGCGCCCCGGGACGGCGAACGGGATCGTCTTCATCCTGCTCGAGGACGAGTTCGGGACGATCAACCTGATCGTCCCCGCGCAGGTCTACGAGCGCCACCGCCTGACTGTGCGGACCGAGCCGCTGATGCTCGTCGAGGGCAAGCTCGAGCGGTTTGCTGCAGCGGGAGGCGCGATCAATGTGCTGGTCGACCGAGTCGGTTCGATCGCGGCTCCCGATCACATCCTCGCCGACGTGAAGGACTTCTCGATGCTCGACGAGCAAGTGCGCCGCGGACGAGCCGAGCAGGCGGCCGGCGGGACCGCGATCGGGGGCGAGGGGACCGGGCTAGCGTCCGCAGTCGTCGGCGACGGGCACGGCGAAGCGGAGGACTTCCGCGCGGTCGCGCCGCCGGTGATGAGCTTTGCGTCGGGGCGCCGCCGATGATCAACCAACCATCAGGAGCCTGCGCGCGATAAGGTGCGCGCCCAAGTGCTCGGGGTATCCCTATTCGTCGTTTTCTGGGTCGTGCTCGGCCTCGGCCTGTTCTCGATCGCGGTGCGCGGTGGCGTCGTCAGCGCGAGGCCCGCGCGACGCCCGTCGGTGCGTCGCGGCAACATGGCGTCCGGGATCGCGTTCCTGCTGATCTACGCCGTGTTCGGCGTCGCGCTGCCGCTGATCTTCTTGACCGGCAACCACGCCAAGGCCAACGGCCAGATCGGCGGCAACAAGCTGAACGCGGCGCAGAAGAGCGGACGCGAGCTGTTCGCGACCCACTGCGGGGTCTGCCACACGCTCGTTGCCGCAAACGCCGCCGGCAAGGTCGGCCCCGATCTCGACACGCTGCAGCCGCCGTCGGGGCTCGTGCTGCACACGATCGAAAACGGCTGCCTGCAGAACGCGCCGGCCAGCAGCGCCGAGACGTGCCTCGGATACGGCACGATGCCCGCCGGCATCGTCCAGGGCAAGGAGGCGCAACAGATCGCCGCGTTCGTCGGACGGGTCGCCGGCAAGGAGTAGCCGCGCCTTCGTCGGCGCTCTGATCTCCGCAGACGCTGGTAGGATCGAACTAGAACGCTGAATTCCCGCTCGGGCTCGTGCTGATGCAGAGCCGTTCTGGAAGCGGGGGAACCAAAGTTGTTGGGGCGAATCGCCATTCGCGTAGCGCTGCTCTTTCGGCGCGAGCCCGTCAGCTAACCCCGTAAGCTCGAGAAAGAGGTTTCAAATGCCGCGAGCCGGTGGGTCGGTTGCACCTGAAGCACGGGGTTATCGCGCACGGAACCCTGTCGCTGCGACCGCCCGCGTGCCCCGCGTGCCCCATCCAAGCGCGCGGGGCTCGTCAACCGGTGTCGCCGCGACCGAGCCCCGGTCCTCCTCGCGCACTGTCATCGACGATCTCCGCAGCGACGGTGCCCGCACGCCGCGGCCCGTGCGAGCGACGCGATCGCCGCAGCGCCGCGACAAGCGCGGCGACTACGACGACTGGGGCCACACGGCGTGGGTGGAGCCCGGCCGGGAGCGCGTCGGCCGCCCGTCGACTCCGATCGCGGGGATCGAGGCAAGGCACCTCACGGCTGGCGAGGCCCGCCGCCAGGCCGGCGCCGGCGCGCGGCGCCGGCGGCCGACCAGCCCGCGCCACCAGCGACCAGGGTTCAAACCCGACCGGGTCGCGATGTGGGCGGTCGTGCTCGGCGTGCTGCTCGTGCTCGTCGCCGCCACGAGCTCTCATGCCGCGATCTCGACGCCCGTGCCGCGCACAGCTGCGGCCTCGCACGCGCCGGCGCTCGCCGCCGGCGCAACCGCGGCCGCCGCCGTCCGCACAGATCGTTGATGACGCCCGCGCCGGCCGACGCGCCGCGGGCCTTACGGGCCTCCGACCGGGCGCTGATCGGGCGTTTACCGGCGTGCGTATAAGGGGAAGTGGGCACTGCGAGCCGGCCGCTTGGGAAGGAAACGCCTGCGGGCCGGATCTGTCCTCTTAATGGTGCGGTAATGACCGGGCCCCTTGTGCAAACCAACACACGTCGGTACACTTATGAACGGTAAGCAGGTCTCGAAAGTAAAGGGCAGGGTTGGTGGTTCTTGTCCGTCCCTCGGACCCCCTGGCGGTCAACGATGAAGACATCAATGAGCAGATTTCAGATTCACGACGACCTAACCGCGCCGGAGGGCTCGGTTCCGGTGTTGCGGGGTGCGCTCGCCACCGGTGGACAGCTGCCGAACTTTCTCGGCGTGCTGGCGGGCTCGCCGGCGGCATTGCGGGCGTACGCTCGGTTTCGCTCTGAGCTGCGCCATGGCAAGCTGACGTTGCCGACGCTCGAGCGGATCGCGCTGGCCGTCGCCGAGTACTACCAGTCCGAGCCGGGAATCGCGCTGCATTCGCGCGCCGCGCGGAGCGCTGGGCTGGCGCTCGACGAGGTCGCGTTGGCGCGCAAGTTCAGCTCCAAGGACGAGCGCGAGGGGGCGCTGTTGCGATACCTCCAGGCGCTGTTGGAGGAGCGTGGCAGGCCCCCGATGCACCTGCACGAGGAGGCGCGCGAGGCGGGCTGGGACGACGAGCAGATTCTCGAGGCGATCGCGGCGGTGTCGCTCGAGGGCTTCACGGCGCTGATCACCGTCGCCGGCGAAGTGCCCGTGGATGGCTCCAGCGAGGCGTCGCGCGGCCTGCAGGCGGCGTAAGCTCCGCGCCAGATGGGCGCCCGGGAGCACACTGCCAACGTCGGCGGCCAGCGGACTTCGGGCTGCTGTCCGCTGTACCACGAGGCGGTGGAGCTCGTCGGGCGCCGGTGGACCGGGGCGATCCTGCAAGTGCTGATGGACGGTCCGCTGCGCTTCTCCGAGGTCGCCCAGGCGATCCCCGAGCTCTCAGACCGGCTGCTGTCCGAGCGGATGAAAGAGCTCGAGGCGCGTGGGATCGTCGAGCGCAGCGTGATCCCTGGGCCGCCGCTGCGGGTCGAATACGAGCTTTCGCGGATGGGCCGCGAGCTCGAGCCGGCGCTGTCCGAGCTCGGGCGCTGGGCACTGCGCTGGCTCGGCGACCGGATCACCGCGGGCGTCTAAACAGACCACCCCCGGCGCGCGCCAGCGGGCAGCCGCCGGACCGTCGGGTAACGTTGTCCCCGCTCGATGTCAGCCCCGTTCACAGCCGATGAAGTGATCTCGCTTGCCGCCGAGCGCGACATCCGCTTCGTCAGGCTGTGGTTCACCGACATCCTCGGGCAGCTGAAGGCGTTCTCGATCAACGCCAACGAGCTGTCCGACGCGTTTGAGGGCGGGATGGGGTTCGACGGCTCGTCGATCACCGGCTTCAACCCGATCGAGGAGTCCGACATGATCGCGGTTCCCGACCCGACGACGTTCGCGGTCTTGCCGTGGCGGCCGGAGGCGCAAGGGGTCGCGCGGATGTTCTGCGACATCGTCACGCCCGAGCGGACGCCGTACGAGGGCGATTCGCGCCACGTGTTGCGCCGGGCGGTGCGCCGCGCCAACGACATGGGCTTTGACCACTTCTATGTCGGGCCGGAGCTCGAGTTCTTCCTGTTTCGCGACTCGAAGTCGACCGAGGTGCTCGACGAGGGCGGCTACTTCGACCTGACGACACTCGACGCCGGCTCGGACCTGCGCCGCGAGACGGTGCTGGCACTCGAGCAGCTCGGGATCCACACCGAGTACACCCATCACGAGGTCGGTCCCAGCCAGCACGAGATCGACATGCGCTACGCCGACGCGCTGAAGATGGCTGACGACTGCATGACCTACCGGATCACGGTCAAGGAATACGCGATGAAGTACGGCATCTATGCGACGTTCATGCCCAAGCCGCTGTTCGGCGAGAACGGCTCGGGGATGCACACGCACCAGTCGCTGTTTCGAGGCGAGACGAACGCGTTCTTCGACCCCGACGACCCGCACTTCCTGTCGGATGTCGGCAAGGCGTTCATCGCCGGACAGCTGCGCCACGCGCGCGAGGTGTGCTCGCTCTTCGCCCAGTGGGTCAACTCCTATAAGCGGCTCGTGCCCGGCTACGAGGCGCCCGTGTACGCCGCCTGGTCGCGGCGCAACCGCTCGGCGCTCGTGCGCGTGCCGATGTATCACCCCGGCAAGGAGCGCGCGACGCGGATGGAGCTGCGCTGCCCGGACCCCGCCTGCAACCCCTACCTGACCTTCGCGGTGCTGCTCCAGGCGGGCCTGGAGGGGATCGAGCACGGCTACGAGCTGCCCGACCCGATGGAGAAGAACCTCTACCACCTGTCCCCCGACGAGCGCCGGCGACTGGGGATCGAGCAGCTGCCAGAGACGCTCGGCGAGGCGATCGAGCTGACGGCCGAGTCCGAGCTCGTGCTGCGCGCGCTGGGCGAGCACATGTTCAACCGCTACATCGAGATCAAGCGCCAGGAGTGGGACGACTACCGGGTGCAGGTCACCCCGTGGGAGCTGCAGCGCTATTTGTCTGTCTTGTAGGGGGGCTCTGCCCGGAGGGCCGGCAGCGGGTGGCGCACTGTATCGCCGGGGCCCGGCGATACATGGCGCCACCCGCCCTGCCCGCGTGGTAGAGCCCCACTCAAGCGTCGAGTGCTGCGGCGAGCTCGTCGGGAGTGCTGACCGGCGCCTGGCAGAGGAAGTGCTCGCACACGTAGGCGGCGGCGTGGCCGTCGACGGGCGTCCGGCCTTCGAGCAGCGCCACGCCGTCGGCGTCGCCTCCGGCGAGCACGATGTGCGGGCGGTAGCGGCCGCGGACCGCGCGCACGAGCTCGCGCGCCTCTGACTCGGGCCCGACGATCGCGATCTCGCGCACCGGCGAGAGGTAGAAGTCGACCGCTTGCAGCAAGTGCCCGAACGCGTGCGGGTGGCGGATCGCGAGCGGGTACAGGAGCCGCAGCACGCCGAGCGCGTGGCGCTCGTACTTGCCCTCGCCCGACAGCAGCGCGAGGCGCAGCAGCCCGAACGCCGCCGCCGAGTTGCCCGACGGGAGCGGTGAGTCCTCG
>JBEKRJ010000125.1:0-9628 GCA_049518835.1 Solirubrobacteraceae bacterium | reverse complement strand
TGTTCCACGCGCTGGGGTTCACGCAGGCGATCGTCGCGGTCGGGCTGGGCTCGACGCTCGTCGTTCGCCGGCGGTTTGACCCCGAGGTCACGCTCGACAGCTTGGCCGAGCACGGGGCCAGCGCGATCGTGCTGGTCCCGGTGATGCTGCGCCGGATCCTCGAGCTTGGCGACGCGACGATCGCCGCGCGGCTGGCGCCGGATCGCCTGCGGATCATCTTCGTCAGCGGGTCGGCGCTCGGCGCCGATCTCGCCAAGCGCTCGATCGCGGCCTTTGGCCCGGTCGTCTACAACCTGTATGGGTCGACCGAGGTCGCGTACGCGACGATCGCGACGCCCGAGGACCTGCAGGCGCAGCCGGGGTGCGCCGGCAAGGTCGTGCGCGGCTCGGTCGTCAAGATCCTCGACGACGACGGGCACGAGGTCGCGCCCGGGCAGCGCGGTCGGATCTTCGTCGCCAACGCCTCCCAGTTCGAGGGCTACACGGGTGGCGGGCGCAAGCACGAGGTTCGCGGGCTGATGTCCTCGGGAGACGTCGGCCACTTCGCCCGGGACGGACGGCTGTTCATCGACGGCCGCGAAGACGAGATGATCGTGTCCGGGGGCGAGAACGTGTTTCCGGCAGAGGTCGAGGAGTTGCTGGCCGGCCACGCGGCGATCGATGAGGCGGCCGTGATCGGGATCGAGGACGCGCAGTTCGGGCAGCGGCTGAAGGCGTTCGTCGTCGTGCGCGAGGGCGCGCGCCTGACCGAGGCGGACGTCAAGGAGTACGTCAAGCAGAACCTGGCCGGCTACAAGGCGCCGCGCGAGGTCTCGTTCCTGCACCGGCTGCCGCGCAACCCGACCGGAAAGGTGCTCAAGCGCGAGCTCGACCCCTAGTAGGATCACGGACGATGACAGACGCGCAGGCGTTTCGGGCGCAGTTTCCCGTGCTCGCGCGCGTGTCGTACCTGAATGCCGGCACGACGGGCCCGGTTCCGGCGGCGGCGGCCGAGGCCGTGCATCGGCGGATCGACGAGGAGGTCACCGGCGGTCGCTGCGGGCGGCCGTACTTCGACGGCGTGATCGGGCTCGCGCGCGCACAATCTGCGGGCTACGCGAAGCTGCTGGGCTGCGACCCGTCCGACGTCGCGCTCACGGGGTCCACGACCGACGGCGTCAACACCGTGATCTCGGCGCTCGACCTACGCCCCGGCGACGAGATCCTGACCAGCGACGAGGAGCATCCGGGTCTGCTGGCGCCGCTCGGTCGCGCTCGCCGGCGCGACCGCGTCAAGATCCGGGTGGTGCCGTTCGCGGAGCTCGCAGGCGCGGTCTCGCCGGCGACGAGGCTGATCGCGTGCTCGCACGTCTCGTGGGTCAGCGGCCGGGTCGCCGACACCGAGTCGCTGGCCGCGACCGGCGTGCCCGTGCTGCTCGATGCCGCGCAGGCGCTCGGCGCCGTGCCGGCGAACGTCGCCGAGCTCAAATGCGACTACTACGCCGCGTCGGGACAGAAGTGGCTGTGCGGTCCGGAGGGCAGCGGTTGCCTGTACGTGAACAAGGAGCGGTTGGACGAGCTGCTGATCCCATGGCCCGGGTACGCCTCGCTCGCGGCCGGAGAGGATCCATTGGAGCTGATCCCGGCCGAGGGCGCGCGGCGCTTTGACCACGGGTTCCCGCCCGGGCTGCGCAGCGCGTGGGCGGTCGCTTCGTTGGCGGTGTTCGAACGAGCGGGCTGGGAGTGGGTCCACGAGCGGGCGGCGAGGCTGGCGGCGGCGCTCGCCGAGCAGCTTGCGGCGCGGGGCCTCGACGTTTGGCCGCGAGGCCGCTCGACGCTCGTCTCCTGGCAGGCGGACGATGCCGCGGCGCAAGTCGAGCGCTTTGCCGCCGCCGGATATGTCGTGCGCAGCATCCCCGCCCGCGGGCTGATCCGCGCGTCGGTTGGCGCGTGGTCCTCCGAGGACGAGCTGCACGCGTTCGCGGACCTCGCCGCGAGCGCGAACGCGTAGCTCAGGGACCCTCAGGCGAGGACGCGCAGCTCGGTCTCGCAGGGCAGCGACTCGCGCTGCAGCTCGCCGTCGCGACCGATCCGGTAGGCGCCGGTGCGGGTCAGCGGCGGCGAGTACGCGTGGATCGTGACCGCCGCCGCGGTCCCGGCGTGCAGGACGCGGTGGATCGCGGTCGGCGCGACCGAGAACCTTGCGCCGGCGCCGAACACGCGCGAGCGTGGCGGCCCGGACACCGTCAGGCGATCCTCGCGCACGCAGCCAGAGATCACCGCGATCGCCGCCGCGGACTCGTCGTGGTCGTGAAAGCCCGTGTCCTGGTCCTCGCTCCAGCAGATGAGCCACGCGTTCACGTCCTCGTCGTCGCAGATCTGCTCGTACACGCGCGCGTCACTTGCGTGGCGAACGAGGTGTCGCCACCGCTGCGGCGTGGCGGCGAGCGCCGCGACAAACTGCTCGAGCTGCTCGTGCGTGAACTTCATCCGGCCTCCTGCAAAGCCCAGTGTTTTCATTGACATTATCAGATAGGCCCGGAAGGCTTGCAATGCGGCGCCCGGCGCTTAAATCGCGCGAATCCGCCGTCCGATCACGCAGAAATCGCTTTGGTTCGCGCCGTCGCTGGCGATCACATAGCACTGATGGCTCGCTGCGCTCACTGCCACGGCTCGGTCTGGATCATCGTCGATCGCGCGAACGTCTGCGCGGCTTGCCGGCGGCCGTACGCGCCGCGGGCGCCGCGGCTCGACGGCGACGCGGCTGACCGCGCTGCTGACAGCGCGCCACCTGATGGCGCCCGCGAGCGCGAGCTAGAACGCGCCGCGCGCCGGCGTCAGGAAGACGGCGCGCTCGAGCGCGCGCACGCAGCCTTGGCCCGCTGTACCTACCTTGGTGACTCACTCGAGTTTCCCGAGCACGCGCCGACACTGCACATGGTTGGCAGCGTCGGCGCCGACGGCGTCCTGTCCTGGGTTGACCGCCGCGGCGAAGAGCACTTCGCCGTCAACTGGAGTGACCTCGTCGCGCTCGAGGTGGCCCCCGTCGACAGCCAGGGGGAAGTGGTGGGCGCCGAGCGTGGCGCGCTGCGCTGGGTTGGCAAGCGGCGGCGCCGCGAAGCCGTGTTGTGCGTGAAGGCGAAATGGGGTCAAGCCCGACTGCTTGTTCACGGGCAAGCACCGTCCGAGCTCGATCTGGCGCTGGCGCCGTTGCGGGCTTGCCTGGATCGCACGCCCGCCGGTGAGCCGATGCGCGCCGGCGATGTCAAACGTGTACGGTCAGCTGTGTCACTCAATGACAGTCACGCCGGCTACGAGCGCTACCGTGCAGAGTGACCGCATCGCAGCGGGTACGCTTAGCCTCGTGACGACGCACTCGCTGAGGGTGGTCGTGGTCGACGACCACGACCTGTTCCGGGGCAACCTCGTCGAGTTGCTGTCCGAGCGCGGTATCAAGGTGGTGGGTGAGGCTGCGCTCGCGAGTGACGCGATTCGACAGGCGATCGAGCTGCAGCCCGACGTGGTGTTGATGGACATGAGCATGCCCGGCATGTCCGGGATCGAGGCGACGCAGCGGCTGGCCGCGGCGGCGCCGCTCGTGCGAGTGCTGATGCTGACGGTGGTTGCCGACGATCGCCACGTGCTCGACGCGTTGCTTGCGGGCGCGTGCGGCTATCTGCTCAAGGAGGCCTCGATCGACAAGATCATCGAGGGGATCGCAGCAGCGGCCCGTGGCGAGTCGATGATCTCCCCCCGGATCGCGAGCCGCCTGGTGTCGCGGCTGCGCGACCCCGAGCGGGCACAGCCCGCGATCGCCGGCGCCGAGTTGACGCCACGCGAGCAGCAAGTCTTGGAGTTGTTGGCCGGGGGCCTGGACAACATCGAGATCGCCCGCGAATTGAGCCTCAGCCAGCACACGGTCAAGAACCACGTTTCGAGCATCCTGGTCAAGCTCCAGGTCGAGAACCGCATCCAGGCCGCGGTTCGTGCCGTGCGGGGCGGCATGTTCTAACCGGCCACCTGAGCAACTTTCGAGACGTCTTAGGAGGATCTTGCAGCTTTGCTAACCTATGAGTAGGTTTTGCGGGTAGCCAGGACAGCCGCCGCGAAGCCGGTGAAGACGACGGCGACCGCAAAGGCTCGGGGGCGATCAGCATCTCGCGGCAGACAAGCAGCACAGACGTGGCGCAGGCGCAACCAGCTTGCGATCGCGTTGCCGATCGGAGCTAGCGTGCACCAGTCGATCGGTTTCGACACGGCCAGCGGCCGCGCGACGCTCGAGGCAGTGATCGCGCTGGTGTCACTGCTGAGCGCAACGCTGCTGGCCCGCTGCGCCGCGCACAGCCGCCGCCCGCGGGAGCGCCTGTTGCTGGCGGTGGTCGCGCTGCTGTCGGCCATCGATGTTGTGCTGTCGGCGGTCCCGGCGGCGCTCGGCTCACGCCCGATCGGAGCGGCGACCGGGTCCAGCGATCCGGTCGCGCTTGCCTACAACGCGCTCGCGGCCGCGACCCTGCTGGCCGCGGGGGTTGGCTTTCTCGTCCACTCTGCGCGCGATCGCACGCAACAGGCCCTGCTGGCCGGCGCGATGCTCCTGCTGGCCGCCGCGACGCTGCAATCCCTGCTGCTGCGCGCAACGCCGCCGGACGGGGTCAGCCCGGCCGGCGCGACGCGGCTCGTCGCCTGGGTGCTGCTGCTGGCGGTTTCGCTGCGGTGCCACGCAACGATGCGCCAGCAGACCGTGCACGCCGCGCTGGACGCGGAGCGCCAGCGGATCGCTCGTGACCTGCACGATGGCCTCGCGCAGGACCTCGCGTTCATCGCCGCCTACGGCCAGCGCCTGCAGGCCGACCTCGGACCCGAGCATCCGCTGATCGTCGCCAGCAGGCGTGCGCTGGGCGCCTCGCGCGGCACGCTCGTCGACCTGTCCGCCTCGACCGCGCAATCGACGGTCGCGGCGCTGCGCCAGGTCGCCGGCGAGCTGGCGACGCGGTTTGACGTCGATGTTGACGTGCGCGTCGAGCGCGACGGCGTCGGGGTGGCGGATCTGGTCCTCGACCGGACTGGTCGCGAGCAGATCGTCCGCATCGCTCGGGAGGCGATCGTCAATGCCGTCCGTCATGGCGCTGCGCGCCGTGTCGAGGTCTCGCTGGCGCTGCACGAGGAGGAGCTTGCGCTGCGGATCAGCGACGACGGCTGCGGGATCAGCGACACCGGGCTGCGCAAGCGCCACGGTTTCGGGTTGCCGGCGATGCGCGGACGGGCACAGGCGCTCGGCGGTGAGCTGACGGTGCGCCGGCGCTCGGGTGGGGGCACCGAGCTGCTCGTGCTCGTTCCGGGACGGGAGCGGGGCACTCGCTCACGCGGCAATCGGCACCGCGTGCGGGCTGCCGTCAAACAGGTCGCCTAGCGCGAGCGCGAGCAGGTCGGGGTCATGAACACCCGGCAGCGCGCCCGCAAGCGGCCGCGCGATCGCCGGCACCCGCGCCCTGGCGAGCTGGCGGGGCGTGAAGTGAAGCTCGGCGCTTGGGTCATGCAGGACCAGATCGACGCGGACCCCGTGCCGCCGAAGTGCGGCGAGGTGACTGGGAGCGCTCATCTCGCTCGTCTCGGCGTGTTGTCGCTCGAGGTTGCAGACCCACGCCACCGTCGCCGACGTGGCTCTCAGGGCCGACGCCACGTCGGGCACGGCGCTGACTGCGAGCACGCTCGTAAACAGTGACCCCGGGCCGAGCAGCACCCAATCGGCGTCAGCGATCGCCGCGAGCGCCGCGGTCGGTACCCGCGGGCGCTCGGGGCTGAATCGCAGTCGCCGGATGCGTGCGTTTGCTGCCCCGATCGCCGACTCGCCGCGGATCAGCTCGCCGCCTGCCTCGGCGATCAGCGACACCGGGTCGAGCGTCGCGGGCAGCACCCGCCCCCCGGCGCCGAGCTGCACCGCGAGCCAGCCGCTGGCCGCCTCGAGATCGCCCAGCGCAGTTGCGAGCGAGCGGATCACGAGGTTGCCGAGTGGGTGGCGCCCGAACCGGTGCAGCGTCACCGGCTGGGCAAGCGCGCGTGCAAGCGCCACGTCGTCGCCGCTGAGGGCGAGCAGCGAGCGACGCATGTCGCCCACTGCGTGGCCACCGTTGCGGCGCCGAAGCTCCCCGGAGGAGCCACCGTCGTCGCCCACCGTGACCACCGCCGTCAACTCGTAGTCGTCGTAGTCGCGCAGGGCCCTGAGCACCGAGGCGATGCCGTGGCCGCCGCCGAGTATTGCTACGCGCGTTGCCATCGCCTTGGGGCTACTCGACCGTCACCGTCTTGGCGAGGTTGCGCGGCTGATCGACGTTCAGCGCGCGCGCGCGAGCCAGGTGGTAGGCGAATAGCTGCAGCGGAACGATCGCCAGCACCACCTGCAACAGCGGATCGGTGCGCGGGACGTAGACGATGTGCTCGGCGTGCTCGGCGATCTCCTTGCAGCCTGCGGTCGCGACCGCGAGCACGCGCGCCCCCCGGGCACGAACCTCGGAGATGTTCGAGAGCAGCTTTGTCAGCACGCTGTCCTCGATCGCGACGCAGATGACCGGCGTGTCGCGGCTCAGAAGCGCGATTGGCCCGTGCTTCATTTCGCCGGCGGCATACGCGTCGGTCGGGACGTAGGAGATCTCCTTGAGCTTCAATGCACCCTCGAGCGCGACCGGGAAGCCCGACAAGCGACCGAGATAGAGGAAGAACGGGCTCCAGGCCAGGCGCTCGGCGAGCTCGCGGACGCCCTCGTCGACAGTGCCGACGACCTCGCCGACCCGGCGCGGGAGCAGCTCGAGCTCGGCCTGCAGCGCAGCGAGCTGCGGCGCCTCCAGCGCGCCCCGAACGCGGGCGACGTGCAACGCGAGGGCGTACAGGAGCACGACCTGCGCGACGAACGTCTTGGTCGCGGCGACGCCGATCTCCAGGCCGGCGCGTGTGAACAGCACCGCGTCTGCCTCACGGGTCGCCTGACTGCCGGGTGCGTTGGTCACGGCGATCACGAACGCCCCGCGCTGGCGCGCGAGTCGCATCGCGGCAAGCGTGTCGGCGGTCTCGCCAGATTGCGTGATCCCGATCACGAGCGTCCCGGGGCCCACGATCGGATCGCGATAGCGGAACTCCGAGGCGACGTCGACCTCGACCGGGACCCGTGCCCAGCGCTCGATCGCAAGCCGCCCCGCGAGCGCGGCGTGGTACGACGTGCCGCAGCCGACGATCATCATCCGGCTCGTCGAGCGCAGCGTCTGTTCCAGCTGCGCGTTGCGCGCGCCCGCGACGAGGTCGGCGCGCCACTGCGAGAGGGTCTCCTCGATCGCGTTCGGCTGCTCGTGGATCTCCTTGAGCATGAACGTCTCAAAGCCCTGCTTCTCGCAGCGATCCTCGTCCCAGTCGATATCGGTGACCGCCGGATCGTGCGCCAAGCCGTCGATGTCGAACACCGTCACCTCGTCTGCGCGGAGCACGGCGATCTCCCCGTCGCGCAGCACCGACACGCGGCTTGTGTGCTCACGGAACGCGGAAATCGACGAAGCGACGAACTGCTCACCGTCACCGAGGCCGACGACAAGCGGGCATTCCCGCCGCACGCCGACCAGCATGTCGGGGTCCGCCTCGCACATCGCGACAAACGCGTAGTGGCCCTCGATCCGGCTCATCGCCCGCCGCACCGCGTCGGCGAGGTCGCCCTCGTAGTACAGCGAGATCAAATGCGCGACCACCTCGGCATCGGTGTCCGAAGCGCACTCGATCAGCTCGTCCGCCAGGGACGCGCGCAGCTCGAGATAGTTCTCGATGATGCCGTTGAGCACGATCCGAATCCGCCCGCTCCAGTCGGTGTGTGGGTGAGCGTTCGCTTCTGTGACGCCGCCGTGTGTCGCCCACCTCGTGTGGCCGATGCCGGCGGCTGCCGTTGCGGTTGCAACCGGCGCACGGTCGTGCCCGTCGCGAGCGCTTGGATGTGTTGCCAGTGCCCGGTTGAGGGACTGAAGGTTACCTACCGCGCGGACACAGTGCACTTGGCCGTTGTTGCGCCACGCGACTCCGGCCGAGTCATAACCACGGTATTCCAACCGCCTCAGCCCGTCGACCAGCACATCCTGACAGCGCTTATATCCCACGTATCCAATGATTCCGCACACGGCAGCTCCTTGCTGTATTGGCCCGGCAGTTCGGTCACAATTACAGGGGCAAACCCCGGTGGCGGCAATGGGAGTGGTGAGCCATCCCGCGTTCATGGTCTGATCGGTGGGCTCGACCGCAGCTAAAGCTAAAGCGGCCGGACGATCGGACGACAACCAGGATGTGGTCACTCGGGGCAACCCCAGCGTGGTGGTCCTCGACGAGGACGAGTTGTTCCGCAGCGGGCTGGTTGCGTTGCTGCAGGAGCGCGGCATCCGAGTGCTCAGCGAGGCGTGCTCCGCGAGCGATGCGGTCGCCCAGGCGTCCGAGCAGCGGCCCGACGTGGTCCTGATCGATCTGAGCGTCGACGGAATGTCTGGGATCGCGGCCACCCGCCAGTTGACGAGCGCAAGCCCGCCGGTCCGCGTGGTGGTGCTGACCGCCGTGGCAACAGACCAGCATGTGATCGACGCCTTGCTGGCGGGTGCGTCAGGGTACCTGCTCAAGGACGCGCCGATCGAGCAGATCATCGAAGGCATCGTTGCCGCGGTACGAGGCGAGTCGATGCTGTCTCCCCGGATCGCGGGGCGCCTCGTGGCGCGGTTGCGCGAACCTGCCCGCGGCGCGTCGGCGCTGCCGGCCGCGGAGTTCACAGAGCGCCAGCTCGAGGTACTGAGGTTGGTCGCCAGGGGGATCTCCAATCAGGAGATCGCCAAGGCGCTGTTCCTGAGCGAGCACACCGTCAAGAACCACGTCTCGACGATCCTCGTGAAGCTCGGCGCCGACAATCGGATTCAAGCCGCGGTACGTGCCGTCCGCGCGCGGATCGTCGAGTGACTCAGATCCGCAGCCGCTGAGCGGTCACAGGTAGCGCCCGTCGGGGTCGGCATACGCGCGCAACTTGGCGATCGTCCCGCGCAGCGCGTCGAGCTCCTCGGCCAGCTCATCATGGCGCCGCTGGAGTTGCGCGCGCTCTGGAGCAGTGGCGTCAGTACCGCGCGACACTTGTCGCCGGGCCCGGTCAGAGCGAGTGTTGGGCGACGTGTGACATGGGCCCCCATCCTGTCCCTTTGTCCAAGCCAAGTCAATCAGCCGCGGGGGGGGTTCTTGTTCAGGCCGAAGTGGCCGACCCGCGCCGACCGGACAGCTGACAGTATGGCCACGGTTAGGCGGCCTCTGCGACAGACGCGCTCGCCGACGTGATCGGGCGCACCTTGTCGTCATCGAGCACGTCCGCCAGGCGGGCTCGGGTTGCAGCGATCGCCACGTCTACTTCGACGCTCGCTTGCGTGAGGTTCTCTCGCAGCAGCAGGTACTGGCTCAGCATCGTGAACGCTTCGTCAACCGTCTGGCCGCGCTCGCGCTCCTCAGCGCGCACTCGCAACTGATCGATCACCGTACCGACGTCGAGTGGGCGGTGCCGATCGCTCTTGAGGCGAACGCTCTCCTCCCGCAGCAACATCAGCTCGAGTGTCAGGTCGTGGTGGCCGTCGGCCGGCTGAGCATCGTCGCGCTCGGGCCGCAG
>JBEKRJ010000124.1:0-9280 GCA_049518835.1 Solirubrobacteraceae bacterium | reverse complement strand
CGGCGACCCGGCGACGATCCAGGTGCGGGCCACAGGCTCGATTGTAGGCCCCGCCCCGGGCCGCTCGGCAGCGGCGGGACCGAGCTCGTCGGTCACGGCGGCGCTCGCGATCAGACGATCGGGATGTCCTGGACCTCGACCGGCGTGGCACGCCGCTCGAAGCGCTCAAGGTACCAGTCGATCAGCGCGCGCAGCGCGAGCAGCAGCTCCCGCAGCGCCTCGGCCAGGCGCTCGCGCAGCTCCGGCGGGATCAGATCGCGCACGGCCGCAAGCAGCGCGCCCAACAGTTCGCGCTCGGCGCTATGCCCAGGCGCCGGCGAGGCGTCCACTTCGGGGCGCTGCCAACCGGCGGGCGGCGGCTCGCCGGGCTCGTCTTGATCGCTTCGCGTCGCGCGCGGGCCCGCCGCGCCCGTGGCGGCCTCGGCGAGCAGCCGCTCGGCTGCATCCGAAGCCCGATCCAGGCGCCGCTCGAGCCGACGCAGCGCGTCGTAAGCGGCGCCGTTGGCGTCCTCGGGCTCTGGCCCGCTAGCTCCGAACCGCCCGCTGTGCTCCATCGAATCTCACCTCGAGCGCGCCGTCCTCGAACGTCGCGGCGGTCGGTTGAAAGGTGGCCATTGCCGAGGGGAGCATGATGTTGCGCTTCTGCCCGTCGACGCGGACCACGAGCTCGAGTCCGATCTTCTTCAGCGAGATGTCGCCCTTGCGCGCGAACGGCAGCCACAGGCGCAGCCGCGCCTCGTCGCCGGTCAGCTCGAGTTCTTGCGTCAGCGCGTCGTGCATCACCGTCGCCGGATCGACGCCGCCGTACAGCGCGGCAGCGAGGCGATCGAGCATCTCGGGCCCGACGACCTCCTGGTCGAAGTACGGCGCACACAGCACCGGCACCGGCGCGAACGCCGCGCGGACGAGCTCCAGATGCTCCTCCTGGCGGTGGCGCCATTGCGAGAAGTAATCGCCGACGTCGGCCGGGAAGATTCGGTTGACGACCACCGCGTCGGTCAGGAACCCGTACAGGTTCAGGTACGTGAAGGTGCGCATCGCCTCGCCGATCACGATCTTGTCTGGGTTCATCACCAGGCGGATCGTGCACCGTCGCCGGTCACGGAGGATCCCGTTCATCGCGATCAGGTTCTCCGACAGCCGCCGGATGTCGGCAAACACCGCGTGGCTGGGCAGCGGGATATCCAGCAGCGAACGCGCGATCGGCCGCGCCGCCGCCAGCAGCTGGCGCTCGATCGGGAACACCTTGTCGATCCACCAGCGGGCCATGTCCGGAAACGAGAGCAGTCGCAGGGTCTCGCCGGTCGGCGCGCAATCGACCACGATCGCGTCCCACCCGCCGGCCTCGTGCTGAGCTTGGAGGCGCAGCAGCGAGAACAGCTCGTCCATGCCCGGCGGGACCGTCAGCTCCTGGGCCGAGATCCGGTCCACGCCGCGTTCGATGAACAGTTCCCCGAGCCAGTCCTGGACCGCCGCCCAGTGCTGCTCCATCTCCTGCTGCGCATCGACCTCCTGGCCCCAGAGGTTGTCGCCCACGGCGCGCGGCTCGGCGGCCAGTTCGACGCCGATGCAGTCCGACAGGTTGTGCGCCGGGTCGGTCGAGATCACCAGGGTCCTGTGACCGGCGGCCGCACAGCCGCGCGCGGTGCATGCTGCGACCGAGGTCTTGCCAACGCCGCCCTTGCCGGTGAAGAGGATCGTCCGCGGTGGCGACATGGCGGCCGAGTCTAGTTCTGGTGGCCTGCTAGCGGCTATCGGGTGACGGTCAGCGTGCCCTGCACGCGTGCGAAATTGCCCGCCAGGTCGGTGGCGGCGAGGCGGATGCCGTAGACACCGCGCGTTGTCAGCGCGGGGACGGAGAACGAATCGACGCCGTAGCCGAAATAGCCGCTGGTCAGGAACACGGTCTTAGTTGCGTCGGTGACCACGATCCCGACGTGCGAGTACTTCGACAGCCTGAAGGCGATCGTCACGGGCTTGTTCGCGCGGGCGGATGTCGTCAGCAGCCCGAGCGCCGGCGGCGTGGTCAGGTACGAGCTGAAGTGCGTCGCGGTGGTGCAGTAGACGGGTGCGGCGGTCAGCTGGCAGAGCTGCTGCAAGAAGCCGGTGACGAGCAGGTGGTAGTCGAGCGTGTCCTCGATCCCCGGTTGGTAGAGCGACCACGCCCCCGTGTCGAACTGCGGCAGCTCGAGCTGCGCCTGCGCGTTGCCGGCGGCGAACAGCGCCGCCGCCCCGGGGTCGCCGCTCGCGTGGGCGTAGTCGTAGAGCCCGATCAGCGACTGCAGGAATGCGTTGATGATGTCAGTGCTCGGCGCGAACGAATACTGCAGGTAGCGGGCGCCGGCGGCCGTCTTCTCGAACACCCCGAGCGGCGGCGCGGTGCCGAAGATCGGCAGCGCCTCGTGGGCGACCGCCAAGTAAGAGCGCTGGCCGGTGGCCAGATAAGCTCGCGTGAGCGCCTCGAGCGCGGTTCCCTGTGACATCGCGCTGGTCCACGGGGGCGTGCCGCCGTCCCAGTTGAAGTAGTACTCCCACGCGAGGCCGCCGTGCGGGCGGGTGGCCGCTAGCGGGACCAGCTGGGCGAGCAGCCCGGTGAGCTGCGGATAATCGGCGGCGCCGGCGGTGTAGAGCCCGTCGGCCTTGCCGAAGCTGCCCAGCTCCTGCAGCTGGATCCCCTGCCCGCTGTAGTACTCCCACACGAGCTGCGACCCCGCGAACTCGACCCGCTGGTAGTTGCTCAGCAGCGGACCGGTCGTCCACCACTGGACGTTGCGCTGCAGCGTCAACATCAGCGCCGGCAGACGCGAGGGCGTCAGCTGGCCCGTCGCCGCGATCGCGTTGAGGGTCTGCAGCACTGCCCCGAGCTCCCCGGCTCGAGTGCCGGTCAGTCGCCGCAGCGCGGCGTCCGCGGCGCGCACTTGCGCGCTGTCGGCGGCGTATGTCGCCGGCGAGATCGCGCCGGCGTGGTAGAGCCTCGCGAGCTCGCTCAAGGCAGTTCGGATCCGCTTGCGCACCCGCTGCTTGGCCGCCTTTGGTGCGGCCGCGGCGGTGGCCGCCGCCGCCGCTGCCGGGTTCGCTGTCGAGCGCGCCGGCGCGGTCCGCGGGCGGGCGGGAGGCCACGAGCTCGGCGCGGGCGTCAGCGCCTGCGCACTGAGAAACGGATCGTTGCGCACGACGGCCGCGGCGCCCGGGCCCAGCACGAGCACCGGAGCGGCCGTTGCGGTGGCTGGAACAACCGTCCACAGCGCCAGCAGTCCCAACAGGCGGAGGCGCACGGCGCCGATGGTACATTCGGTTCAAGTTCTGCGGATTGCCGAGGAGGAAGTTGCAGATGCACGATCGGATCAGGGGGTTCGGGCTGTCGGCGCTGCTCGTCGTCGCGCTGGCGTGCTTGACCAGCGCCTGCGGGGCCGGCAGTGGCGGCGCGGCCGGTCGCGGGGACGCGACCAAGCTTCTGCAGCAGACGTTCAGCGGGTCGCACACGGTCACGAGCGGCAACCTCAAGTTTGCCCTGACGATCACCCCGTCTGGTTCGGGCACCTTGACCGGACCCGTCGTGGTGAGCCTCGGTGGTCCGTTCCAGGGCCTTGGCGCGGGCAAGCTGCCGAAGTCCGACTTCACGGTCGCAGTCAGCGCGCAGGGCCTCGGCGGCTCGCTGGGGATCCTCTCGACGGGCACGAACGGCTACGTGACCTTCGACGGGTCGAGCTACCAGCTGCCCGCGGCTAGCTTCCGGCAGCTCGAGTCCAGCTTCTCCGGCCTGACCGCGTCGTCGAGCAGCGGCCCGGGCTCGGGCACGCTGGCGACGCTCGGAATCGATCCGCTGCACTGGCTCGTCGACCCGACGGTGGTCGGCACCGAAACGGTCGGCGGCGTCGCGACCACGCACGTCCACGCCGGTGTCAACCTGTCCGTGTTCCTGGCCGACCTCAGCACGTTCCTGCAGAAGGCGTCGTCGCTGCACGTCACCGGCGCCGCGGGCGTCCCGTCCGGGCTGTCGGCCGCCACGAGGGCGAAGCTCGCGAGCACGATCCGCAACGCGAGCGTCGACGTGTGGACGGGCAACAGCGACAAGATCGTCCGCCGGCTGGAGATCGACCTGAGCCTGCCGGTGACGGGAAGCACGTCGACGATGCTCGGCGGGATGAGCTCGGCCGGACTTGCGATCGACCTCGAGTACGCCGGCCTCAACCAGCCTCAGACGATCACGGCGCCGACGTCCGTGCAGCCCTACAGCGCCTTCCAAGCCAAGCTCCGCCCGCTGCTGCAGTCGATTGGAGGCGGGCTGCTGGGCGGCGTGGGCACGGGGTCGCTCACCAAGTCGGCGAGCACGACCGCCGCGGTTGCGGCGTCGAGCTCAGGGTCGGCCGCAAGCGTCCAGAGCTACAGCAAATGCATCTCCGCCGCCCACAACGACGTGGCCAAGATGCAGAACTGCGCGTCGCTGCTGAACGCCAAGTAGACGGCGCGGGGCTACTCCCGACCGATGTCCTCTTCGTCTTCCTCGAATTCCTCGTCGTATTCATCGCCGTCGTCGGCCATGCTCGTCGGCGCGAAGCGCACCTGAAAGCGCTCCATCAGCTCGTCGCGCCGGTTCTCGTCGACAGGCGTCTCGTCGGAGACGAGCACCCAGTCGGCTCCCTCGTACTCCTCCATGTTGAAGATCTCGGAGTCCAGCTCGGGCGAGTCGTCGACGATCACGAGTACCTCGGTCTGGGGGTTGAAGTACGTCCCCGGACGGTTGACGAGATCCTCTAGCTCGAACTTACGCGGATCGGGCATGTCGTGCGCAGCCTAGCGGGTGGCCGGCTGTGGCGGCAGCGTGATCAACGCCAGTCGAGGTGGTAGTCTTCTATTGACTGACTAGTCAATCTATCCGGCGCGACCTTCCCAGGAGACAGGCACATGGTTGATTTCACGCTCACCGAGGAGCAGCTGAGCATGCGCGAGATGGCGCATGACTTCGCCGAGAAAGAGATCCGTCCGGTCGCCTGGGAGTACGACAAGGACGGGACCTGGCCGCAGGAGATCGTCGACAAGGCCTGGGAGCTCGGGCTGATGAACAACCACCTGCCGGCCGTGTACGGCGGTCCTGGGCTCGGCTATCTCGATGGCGTGCTGATCGAGGAGGAGCTGTCGTGGGGGTGCTCGGGGATCGCGACGACGATCGGCTGCAATGGCCTGGCCAGCGCGCCGGTCGAGCTCGCCGGCTCGGACAAGATCAAGAAGCAGTATCTCGGTCGCCTGTCCGAAGCGCCGCTGCTGGCCTCGTTCTGCCTGACCGAGCCCGACGCCGGCTCCGACGTGTCGGGGATGAAGACGACGGCCGTGCGCAAGGGCGACAAGTGGGTGATCAACGGCTCGAAGTGCTTCATCACCAATGGCGAATACGCCAACTGGTATACGGTCTACGCCAAGACAGACAAGGATGCCGGTCACCGCGGGATCTCGTGCTTCATCATTCCTCGCGACGCGGGCGTGCTCGTGGACAAGCACGAGGACAAGATGGGTCAGCGGGCGTCGAACACCGCCACGATCACGTTGCCCGAGGTCGAGGTCCCGCTCGACCACCTGCTCGGCGAGGAGAACCACGGCTTCAAGCTCGCGATGATGACCTTCGATCGAACGCGCCCCGGAGTCGCCGCGATGGCGACCGGCGTGGCGCGGGCGGCGCTCGAGCTCGCGGTCCAGTACTCCAAGGAGCGCGTCCAGTTCGGTGTCCCGATTGCGATGCATCAGGCGATTCAGTTCATGATTGCCGACATGTCGACGAAGGTGTACCTCTCGCGACTGGCGGCTTGGAACTCGGCCTCGCTGCTGGACCAGGGCAAGCGCAACACGCTCGAGTCCTCGCACGCGAAGCGGTACGCCGGCGACACGGCGATGGAGGTCACGACCGACGCCGTGCAGATCTTCGGCGGCTATGGCTTCATCAAGGAATACAAGGTCGAGAAGCTGATGCGTGACGCCAAGATCCTGCAGCTATACGAAGGCACCGCCCAGATCCAGCGCCTCGTGATCGCGCGCGAGACGCTGCTGCCGCGTGCCGAGGCCCCCGCGCGCGCCAAGGTCTGACGTCGGACATATCCAAGCTCGATGGGGGCCGCCTCTACAGGGCGGCCCCTTTCAGTTATCAGTACGGACCCACAATCGCGGCTTCGCCATCCCGGCCGCAGCACCCAAGCGTGGTAGGCTCCGCGCGTCCATAGGGTGACGAATTGCTGGGCGGCGGTGGTTGAAAGGCGTCGATGATGGGCCGACATGCGGCAAGGGGGGGACCACGCATGACGATTGTGTCGCTGGGGTAGCTGCCCCGGATTTCCACATCTGACGAGCATGGTCAGGGGCGTCGCACCGTGATGCGGACGACGTCAGGGGTGGGCAAATTGATTGGAGGAGCTTTGCTTGGAATCAGCCGTCGATCCCTCGTAGGTGTGGGTGTGGCCGCATCGATCGCCGCGCTGGCAGCCCTGATTAGTATTAGTGCCGACGTGGCGCCGGCCGCCGCGAAGCAGGTCACGGTCGGTGCGGCCGCCCGGTCGTTTGCCGGTGCCCACCCGAGGGTCGGACCGCCGGTCGGACGCGCGAAGCCCGCCCAGCTGGCGCCGAACCTCGCCCCGGCGGCCGCCTCGCCGTGGGCGCCGCTTACACACGCTCCTCCGTTCGCGCCCGGCACGATGCTCCTGGCCAGCGACGGGACGGTGCTCGTCCACGCCGAGCCCCCTGCCGGGGGCACGAGCGCATGGTACAAGCTGGCGCCGAGCTCGAACGGCAGCTATGTCGACGGGACCTGGAGCAAGCTGCCGTCGATGCCGTCGGGCTATGACCCACTGTACTTTGCCTCGGCGATCTTGCCGGACGGCCGGATGATCGTCGAAGGCGGTGAATACCTCGGCGGCACGCCGGCGTGGACGAACAAGGGCGCGATCTATAGCCCGGTGACCAGCGCGTGGCGGCCGGTCGCTGCACCCGGGGGTTGGTCCAATATCGGCGATGCCCAGAGCGACGTGCTCGCCAACGGCACCTTCATGCTGTCGCAGGCATGTCAGGACTGCACGACGTCGAACCCGATCCTGACGACGGATGATGCGCTGCTCAACGCCGGCGCCCTGAACTGGACCGTGATCCCGGGGCAGGGCAAGAATGACCCCAACGACGAGGAGGGCTGGACGCTCGAGCCGAGCGGTCAGCTGCTCACGGTCGACACATGGCTGACGCCTACGACCGAGCTGTTCACTCCGGCCAGCCTGAGCTGGGCAAACGCTGGGAACACGGTGAGGTCGCCCGTCAACAGCCCCGCGGTGGAGGTCGGCCCGCAAGTCGAGCTACCTGGGGGTGACACGTTTGTCGTGGGCGCCGGCACGGGTGCGGCGGCACCCGCGCCGTGCACCACGCACACGCCGGCAGCTACCGCGCTGTATGACGATGGTGCCGGCCGGTGGGTCAACGGGCCCCCAATCCCGACAATCGGGGGCCTGCAATATGACAGCGCGGATGGCCCCGCCTCCGTCTTGGCGGACGGAAACGTGCTGTTCGACGTGAGCCCTTGCGTGTACAACGCCCCGATTGCGTTCTTCCTGTACGACGCCGGCTCGCGCACCCTGAGCCCGGTCCCGAATGTTCCCAACGCGGCGAACGACTCTACGTTCTACACGCGGATGCTCGTCCTGCCGAACGGGCAGGTGCTGTTCAACGACGGCAGCAACCAGATGAAGGTCTACACGGCCGATGGAACGCCTAACCCGGCTTGGGCGCCCTCGATCACGTCGGTGAGCTCCGCGAACCTCACCCCAGGCCAGACGGCGAGCCTGTCGGGCACTCAGCTCGCGGGACTCGACCAGGGCGCAGCCTACGGTGACGACGTCCAGGACAACACCAACTTCCCGCTGGTACGGATCACCAACTCGGCCTCCGGGGCGGTCACCTATGCCCGCACGAGCAACTGGAGCTCGGTTTCGGTCGCTCCCGGTGTCGCTTCGTCGACCGACTTCACCGTCCCGACGACAACGCCGGCCGGGGCGAGCACGCTCGTCGCGGTCGCGAACGGGATCGCTTCGCAGCCCGTGGCGGTGACGATCCGCCTGCCGTGACGGGGCGAGGGAGTTTGAGACGATCACCTCAGATGCGCCGGCCAGGGACCCCACCGCTCAAACCGAAAGCGAGTACGTATGACGTATTCCCGGTACAGCATCCTGCGCCGCCGCTTGGGCCGCGATCCTCGCCGTCGCCCGGCGCCGTTTGGATGCACGGACCCGGGATACCCCGCGGCCGGTGTGGGTCTGTGTGCCCTTACCCGTCCTCCTCGTCCTGTCCCGCATCGTCCTGGAGTGCTCGCAGATAGCGCTCGGGAGATGCGAGGAACCCGCGTGTCAGGCGCACGGCTTGCAGCTCGTCGTACGCTGGCGACGTGACCCCGCTGTCGTCGAGCTCGAAGACGCGGGCGCGTGGGCAGGCGAACAGGATCGGCGAGTGCGTGGCGACGACGAATTGGGCACCCGCCTGCGCCGCCCGCGCGATCACAGCGACGAGGGCGAGCTCTCCGGACACCGAGAGCGCAGCCTCGGGCTCGTCCAGGAGGTACAGGCCGTGACGGCCGAAGCGGTTGGCTGCCAGCGCGAGGAACGACTCGCCGTGAGACTGCTGGTGCAGCGGCACGCCACCGTAGATCGACACGTCCGGTGCATGGATGTCGCCGCTGTCGATGAACCGGGCTATGTTGAAGAAGCTCTCGGCCCGCAGGTAGTAACCGTTGCGCGGCTTGGCGGCGGTCAGGATCGGAACGAGCGCGCCGTCGAACGCGTTGCGCGGCACCGCCGGTCGCTCGCCCGAGCGCTCTAATTCGCCTCCTTCCGCCCCGAAGCCGATTGCCTCGGCGAGCGCCTCGAGGATCGTCGACTTGCCGCTGCCGTTCTCACCCGCGAGGATTGTCACCGGCTGGTCGAGGCGAAGGTCCTCCACGGCGGCGAGCGCCGGTACGTCGAACGGGAACCCTGCATGCCACCGGCTCATGTCCCGACGAAGACCAAGTACGTAGGGGCCGGCCCCGAAACGCCGTTGCTCGCGAACTCTCGCCATGTCCCGCACGGTAGCCTCGAGGCGCGCCGAGTGCAGCGTCCAGCAGATGTGCCCAGTGCAGCGTCCGGCGACCGGCGATCGCCGGCGACCTTCCGCTACGCCGAGCGAGTGCTCCTTGTCCTGGTCCTAGTGGGAAAGTGCACTTCGATGCTGCCGCTGTCTCCGTCGATTGGGCCACGCTCTCCTCGCTGGCGACCGGTGCCGG
>JBEKRJ010000123.1:0-9316 GCA_049518835.1 Solirubrobacteraceae bacterium | reverse complement strand
CTCTGCGCCGATCTTGAGCCGGAGTTCGTCGACAGGCACGTCCGCCGCCTTGCTGTGGGTGTCCGGGGCGCCCGGAATTACGCGCTCAGCGCCCGCGTCGCCCCAGAACTGGCCCTCGAGCCAGAACGAGTAGAGGTGATCGTTCTCCCAGTTGAAAGCCTGCTGGATCGCGTCGTGTAGCGCGGCTAGGTGTTCATGGCCGGCGACCGCGACCTTTGCGCCGACGCCACTCACGTTGAGCAGTTGCGCCTCGAACACGAATACGGAGCGGCCCGCTACCTCGTTTCGGTTCCTCCCGGGGACAAATCTGGCGGCCTGGTTGAGCGAGATCAGCGCGCGCCAGCTGTCGGGCTTGCCGGGGTCCGGGTTGCGCTCGATCAGCCCATAGGCCTCGCCACGACACAGCACATCGCTGACGACCCACGACACGCGCCGCTCGCTCGGCGGGTTCCCGTCAGGATCACGCCAGCCCCACTGCGAAGCCTCATGCGCCGCCCTCCCGAAGCTCCTCAAGCACAGCCATATCTGCCTCACGATGGGGCATGGGCAGCCCGAACAGCTCGGCGTTCCACCAACCCGGCCACCGTTCGGCAGCCTCACGGACAACAACCGTCGGCGAGCACGTAGGTCTGGGTGAGCGGGACGCCGCCCTCACTCGCGGTCTCAAGCAGCCAGCGAGCCGGACCCGTCGCCGCGGCCGCCAGTACACACACAGTACACGCGCGGCTCATCGGCCTGGGTCGCGCTCCCTACAAAAGCCCAAAAAACCAAAAAACCCGACCTGAGGGCTGGGCTTTCGTCTACTAATGCTAATCGGGGAGACAGGATTTGAACCTGCGACCGCCCGGCCCCCAGCCGGGTGCGCTACCAGACTGCGCCACTCCCCGTGGTCCCGTCATTCTACGGCCGAGGCGTACCGTCATGGCCGCTGCTGCGCGCCCGGCTCGGGCCCCGCAACCCACACCGCCGCGGGCGGATCCTAAACTGGCTCGTGCGAGGCCCATCATGAGCCGACGCGCGGTGGTAGCTCAATGGTAGAGCTTCGGCCTTCCAAGCCGATGATGCGGGTTCGATTCCCGTCCGCCGCTTCGGCAAAAACAGCCTGTAAACACGCGGTAAATGGGTAAATGGTGCTCTCGCCCCTCCTCCTCACGGACGCTGTCCGGCCCACTTGTGGCCTAAACGTCCTCGCGCCGCTCGCGCACGGCCTGATCGCTAGCGCGATCCTGCTCGGCCTCGAGCGATGCCAGCCGCTGAGCGATCGACGCGCCGGCGCCATCCAGCAATGATCCGTAGTGGCGCTCGATCATCGCGACGCTCGTGCCCATGATCTTCGCCAGCTCGAATGCGGCGATGCCGCCGGCGAGCGCGTTGCTGGCGAAAGTACTCCGCAGGTCATAGATGCGCGCAGGGCGCCTGATGCCCGCCGCCTCGATCGCTGGCCGCCAGTAGTCGGCTGAGAAGTTGCTTAGCCGCATGACGTTGCCCTCGGGGCTCGGAAACAGTAGCGGCGTGCCGAGCCGAGCCGGAAGCATGTCGAGCGCGGTTAGTGCACGCGGGGAGAGCGGCAGCTGCCGCCGCGAGTTACTCGTCTTGGCGAGCCGGTCTTCCGGGCCGAAGTCGTCCCGCGTACGTACGTACAGCATTCCGGCCCTCCGGTCGATGTCACGGCGTTCCAGCGCCATCCACTCGCCGGGTCGCGGTCCGGTCACGGCAGCGAACTGCGGGAGCGGCGCGTATTGCGGGCCCAGTTCCAGCGCGATCGCGTCAAGTTCGGCGCGCGAGTACACGCGGATCGCTCTCGGCTCGGGCGGTCGATTCTTCCCCGCCAGCACCGCGGGATTCTGCGCGATGTGGCCCCACCGGACTGCCGCACTCAGGCACTGCCGCAGAGCACTCATCCGCCCGTACCTGACGCCCGGCGGCTGCTGTGACGCCCATGCGGCCACCTCGTCGGTCATGCGCTCGAGTTCCCGAAGCGGGACCGCGGCGCATCGGCACACTGAGCTCCCGATGTTCGCCGCAGTGTTCAGCAGCGTGGGCCGGAAGTTCACGAGGAACGCGGCGAAAACCGCCACGATCATGCTGATCTTCGCCGCCTGCTCGCCCTGCGGATGGTGGATCGACTTGGCGCCCAGCATGATCGCCAGACACGCGAAGAACGCGACGATCGCGCCGAGCGTGGCGTACTACTTCGCGTCGCCCGACAGGGTGATCATCGCCGCCGCGCCCGGTGCCGAACCGTTCGCCGACACCGCGTACGGGTTGGACGCGCCGCACCCGCCGGACGTCGACGCCTTCGTCAAGGCACCCGCTGCCAGCGCGGTCGCCGCAACGCCAGCACCGCGCACGCGACGGCAAACCACGCCGCCGCCGCCTTCGATTCGCTCGCTTGAGCACTCGATCTCCTTCTGACTTGGACGTTCAAATGGGGCGGGCGCGCGGCCGGCACACGGGGGTGCTGGCCGGGCCACCCACATTCCCGTAGGCCCTGGTTCTCGGGCGCCTCGGCCCTTGTGAGGGGTGACTCCGGGGCAGGACGGACAGGTCCCCCTGGGGGCGCGCGCGATCCGTCGCGCAGCCGCTCGTTACAGGCTCCGTCCCCTTCCACGCCGGCGCACGGTGCCGTCATCGGGCAACTTAACTCCGCGCAGCGGCCCGCTCCGCGTCCGCGATCCGCTGCTCGTAGCCCGCGTCAGTCGTGCCGAACCGCGCCAAAGCGGTCGCCTCGTACTCCCCGCCGATCGACAACTGCCCCTCGATCGGCTCAGGGGCATGCGCCCTGCGCGCGTCGTCGTCCCGCGCCACCAACTCACGCTCGCGAGCCTTTTCGCGGTCGGGTAGGAGCTGCTCAGCCCACGATCTGACCGTGGTCGACGCGTCGCGAAACGCCGCCTCGAGCTGCGGCCCACCACGCCGCCGGGCGCGGTCGCCCTCCTCACGGAGCTGCTCCGCCAGCTCGCGCAGATGCGCGCTATAGCCCGCCTGACCCGCCTCGCTGTCGCCGTAGTACGGACTCGGCCGGGTCATCGTCCGAGCTCGATGTCGCGGTCCTCATCGAGGCGCCAGTCATCGCGGTCACGGCCGGCAAGCTCGTCGACCCGAGCCTTATCCGACGGCTCCTGAGCCGCCTGCTGCGTCGTCGAGAATCCGCTCCTCGAACCCCGCGTCAGTCGTGCCCAACCGCTCCAACGCCGTCGCCTCGACGTCGAGCGACAGCTGCCGCTCCTCCCGGAACCAGAGGCACGCGCGGTACCCGAGCTGGCCCTCGCGGCCGTCGTCGAACACGTCAGTCAGCCGCTCGCGCTCGGCCACCACGAGACAACGCGTGTCGCCCGATGCCGCATCCGGATGCTGCTCACGGCCGTGGTCACACTCGCACCGCACGCCATCGGCGATCGGCCTGTGCGTGTCCCCGCCGCACTCCTGCTCGAACACGTCACGCCCTCCTGTCTGGTTGTCGGGTTCTGGTCGGTCGGGACGCCCGTCATGCCGCCGCCGCTTGCGCGCTGCCAAATGCCGGCCCCGGCAGCGTGGGCACACCCGGTTGCCGTGCCCGCCCATCCGCTTGACCCGCCGCTCGTCGTTGCGCGTGCCTGCCCAGCTCGCGACCAGCTCGACTGCGTGGCCGGCGGCGATCGCCGCCCTGATCAGCGGCGACCCCGTACCCGCGAGATGCTCGGACACCCGCGCCTCCGCGCTCGCGCTGTCGCAGAAGCCCACGTAATGCCCGGCGTGTCGGTAGGCCGGCTCGATGTGCAGGACGTAGACGGTTCCGGTCATCGCCCCAGCCCAAGCCGAGCTGGCTGCTCGCGGCCCCGGTGCACGCACACCGTCCTGCCCGACACGACGAACCGGCCCGCCGGCGCGTACACGCCGGCGGCGATCCAACCGCCCGACCCGGCTGTATGACTGAACGGCCGCCTACCCATCGACCACCGCCGGCGCGACCTTGTCGGTGACCAGGCCGCGCTGGCGCGGCGTGACCGGCAACTTCAACAGCTAGCCGCGGGTCATGGAGCTGAACGCCGCTCGCGCCCGGCCCCGTGGGGTCCGGGTTGGATGTGAACGTGAACCTGTCGGCCGCCTCCAGCTTCAAGAACATCAACTGCATTCGATGCCTCGAACCTAGTTGTCCGTCTGAGATCGGGGCTCCGCCAGGCCGGGGGCACGCCTAATAGCCTTGATTCCGAGCGACTGGCTTGCGCCAGTTTAAGTCGGCACGTTACCACTGGCTTGCGCCAGTTGCAAGTCTGGCTTGCGCCAGTACGTACACTGCTTGGGTGGAACCGAGCAGCCGCACGCCCCAAGGAGCTGGCACCGCCAGCCGTCAGGTCGCTGCTGCGCTCCGTGCGGCCATGGACTCGGGCGCGCTAGCCGAAGGCGACAAGCTGCCATCGGAACGGCAGCTCGCCGCAACCCACGGCGTCGCGCGCAACACGGCCCGCGAGGCGATCCGCCAACTGGCCGAAGCCGGGCTGGTGACCGCCGAACACGGCCGCGGGGTGTTCGTCCGCCGCAAGCCGCGGCTGATGCGCTTTGGGCAGCTGCGCTACTCAAAGAAGCTGCGCGAAGAGACCGGGCTGTCGCCGTTTCATGCCGAGGTCCAGGCGCAGGGGCGGGTTCCCAACGCGGTTCTGACAAGCATCGGGCGGGTCGTGCCCCCGAAGCAGATCGCCGAGCGACTCGGCGTTAGCCCGACGACTAAGAGCGTCGTGCGACGCGAGAATTGGTACTTCTCCGACGCCGAGCCGGTCCAGATCGGCTTCACATTCATCCCGTGGGAGATCGCCCGCGGCTCCGTCCTCGCCCGCGACGACGAGCTCGGACCCGGCGACCTCTACGCCCGGTTCGAGGACCAGGGCCACCTGATCACCCACACCCGCGAGGAGGTCACCGCCAGAATGCCCACTCCCGAGGAGGTCGCTGGCCTCCGGATGCCCGACGGCGTACCCGTGCTCGTCCTGCTCCACACCGGGCTCGACCAACACCGCCAGCCGTTCGAAGTCACCGAGTTCACGATGCGCGCCGACTACATAGGCCTCGACTACACGATGCCCGTCGACGAGTCATGACCGCTGTCATCCGACCACGACGGTCCGACGACCTCGATGCCCTCGCCGACGTGCTCGTCCGCGTTCACGCCCTCGACGGTTACCCAGTCGAAGGAGTCGAACACCCAAGGGCCTGGCTCACCCCAGCCCGGCAACTCGCCGCCTGGACCGCACTCGTCACCAACACACCAGTCGGTCACATCGCCCTCGTCAAAGCCAACCGTGACGACGACGCCGCCGCGATGTGGCTGCGATCCGAAGCCGCGGGTGAGCTCGAGAGCGTGGCGATCCCCGTCCGGCTCTTCGTCGATCCCGCGTACCGCGGGCTCGGCGCCGCCAAGCAACTGATGGCGGCCGTCTTCGAGTACGCGCGTGCCCACGGTCTCGTCCTCGTGTTCGACGTGATGATCAAGGACCATGCAGCGATCCACCTCTGCGAGATGCTCGGCTGCCGTCGACTCGGCACGATCGACCACCGCCACGGCGACGGCCTCGTCGAGCCAGCCGCCATCTACCTCGCGCCAGCTGCGGGGCCGCGTAGGCCTGGGCCTGGCGGTGGTGAGGACCCTTCTCGACAGCTCCAAAGACAGGCTCGCCTCGTTCGCCACGGCACGCCGCGGCCGCCCGCCCGTCTCTCGCTTACCACGCCCGCAACCGTGCCGGAGCTGCGAGCGCCTCGGTGGCGGCCACGGCCGTGTGCCTGAGGTAGTGCGGCCCGCGCAGCTCGATCCCGCGGCCTCACAGGCCGGGTAGAAGTCGCGTGCGGAAGTTGTCGAGGTCGATGTGCAGCGCACGGGGCGAAGGGAACAGCAGCGGCGTATCGGTCGAGGTCAAATGACCCGACGGCCACCCACTCGTTCGTGCGCAGCCCCGTCTCGGCAGCGAACACGACCAGCGGACCGTACGGCGCGCCGAGGGCGACGGCCAGCATCTCGATCGCTGCGACCGTGAACCGGGCGCAGCTCCTCCGACCGTGATACGGAATTCGCACCAGCGAGCTCCGCAAGGTTCGGGGCGAGGTGACAATAGGCCAGCCCCGCGGGCACCAGTACCTCGTCCCCGGGACCGATCCGGAGCACGCGCAGCGACAGGATCAGCGACGCCATTCACGACGACACGCAGCGGCAGTACGGCGCACCGAGGTATGCCGACAGCATCGTCTCGAAGCGCTGCACCTTGGGGCCGGTGCCAACCCACCCCGCACGCAGGCAGTCGACGACCTCGGCGATCTCCTCCTCGCCGATCAGTGGACTACCGAAGATCAGAAAGCTGTCCCGGATGCGCGTGAGCACTCGCTCCGGGGCGCGACACCCGCCCGGGGGCCGTTGCAAGCCTCTGCGCGGCGCTAAGCGCTACGGACTTCAGGCTAAGTGCTGACCGCGACCGGCGCGTGCGAGGATGGCCGCACGCCGGCCGAGGCGAACGGGGCCAAACGCGGTGGCGCCGGCGGACCACAACGCGGTCCCGCCGGCGGACGCCGAGCCGGTCGGTCAGGCGGCGAGCTTGAAGCGCGCGATCAGGCGGTTGAGCTCGTCGGCGCTGCCCGATAGCTCGTGCGCGGAGGCCGCGATCTGGTGTGCGGTTGCCGATGTCTGCTCGGTCGAAGCTGACACCTGCTCGGTCGAGGCGGAGGATTGCTCGGCGACCGCCGCGACCTCGCCGATGTTGTCCTGCATGCTGTGCGCGCTGGCGGTGATCTGCTGCGATGCCGCGGCGATCTGCTCGATCCGCGCCGTCATGTCCTCGACCGCCGTACCGATCTGCAGGAACGCCTCCCGCGTCTGCTCGACCACGGTCGCGCCGTCCTGGGTGCGCTGCGCGCCGTCCTCGACGACGCGGACCGCGTTCCCGGTTTCCTGTTGGATCGCGCCGATCAGTTGCGAGATCTCGTGCGCTGCCGCCTGCGACCCCTCCGCGAGCTTGCGCACCTCCTCGGCCACGACCGCAAATCCGCGACCCTGCTCCCCCGCCCGCGCGGCCTCGATCGCCGCGTTGAGCGCGAGCAGATTGGTCTGCTCCGCGATCCCCGTGATCGTCTGCACGATCGCGCCGATCTGCTCGGACTTTGCGGCCAGCTCGCGGATCGCGTCGCTGACCGCGGTCGAAGACTCCCGCACCGAGCGCATCGCCTGATTAGCCTGCTCGGCCGCGCCGACTCCTCGCTGAGCAACCTCGCGCGCCTCATGGGCCACCTCGGCGGTGTGCTGGGCGGACTGCGCCGCCTCGCCCACGGCGCGGACGACCTCTTCGGCCGAGCGGCGCGCCTCGTCGATCATCTGCACTTGGCGCTCGGTGCCGGCAGCGACGTCGCCGACGGCGTGCGCGATCTCATTGCTGGCGCGGCCGGTCTCCTCGGAGGTCGCCTCCATCTGCTTGGAGGCGGAGTTGACCGAGGCTGCCTGCGCGACGACGCGGCCGATCGCATCGCCGAGGGTCGACACGAGCCGCCGGAACGAGTTGCCGAGCAAATCGCGCTCGGACCGCGGCTGCACGTCCACGCTGAGGTCGCCGTCGGCGACCCGATCGGCCGTGCTGGCCATCTCGTGCAGGTAGGAGATCATCGTCCGGAATGCGTTCGCGGTCGCGCCCAGCTCGTCACCGGAAGACAGCGCCACGCGCTGCTCGACGTCGCCGTCGGCGATCGCTTCGGCGACGCGTCGCAGCTCGCGGACGCCGCCGCTGATCCGGCGCGAGAGCACCAGCGCAACCGCAATCCCCACCGCGACGCACGCCAGCCCAACCAGCAAGATCGTCAGTCGCGCGCTGTCGTACGCGCTCGCGGCCGACGCCGTGTCGGCGCTGGACGCCTTCAAGCGGGCGGCGGCAAGCGCCACCGAGTCGTTGTTGAAGGTCGGCATCAGCGGTTGCGTGGCGGCGAAATTGGCGACCGCTTGCTTGACCCTGCCTTGCGCGCTGAGCGCCATCGTGTGATCCGAGCCCGCGACCACCGCGAGCGTGTCCCGTTTGACGGTCGCAAACGCGCGCCGATCGGCTGCGCCGCCGAGGTGCTGCCCGTAGACCTGCAGCCCGGCGAGCACCGTCGCGCGAGCGGATGTGACCGCTTCGGCGGTGACATTCTTCATCGCCGCGGTCGTTACCTGCAGGTTGTCGCCGCCGGCGGCGCGCATCGTCATGATCCCGCTGCGGACCTGTCCGAGTGCGTCAATCGCGACGAGGTCCCGCGCGCCGAGCGTGTGGGTGCGGTCGTTGATGGCGCTCATCGTGCTCAGCGACAGCGCCAGCGCCCCGACCAACAACACCAGCACGATTCCGAAACCGGCGAGCAGCTTTTGCTGGATGGACAGATTCATGGTCCCGCACCCCTTGAGTCGAAAGTTTCCGTACTCCCGAGATCGACCCGATCAGCCCAAACCATTAGTTGATGCACCACGGATCGGCGCGTAAGCGATCATGTGCCGGCTGCTGTACGACTCAGCCGTCGCGGGCAACCGCTACAAGGTTCGGCTCCCGCTCACGCACCTCGGGATCGCCCGCGAGCGCCGCGAGGTCGATGTGATCGACCGCACCGGGCGCGAGCAGCTGCTGGGCGGCATCAATCCCGCGATGCGTGCCGAGGATCGTGCTCGACGACGGCGGTGCGCTGGCCGAGTCCAACGCGATCCTGTCGTACTTCGCCGACGGCACCGAGTACCTGCCCGCGGATCGCTTCGAGCGCGTGCAGGTGCTCCAATGGCTGTTGTTCGAGCAGTACAGCCACGAGCCGTTCATCGCCGTCGCGCGCTTCTGGGCGACCCGTCGATCACGCCGCCAGAGCGCGAGCTCAAGGCCAAGCAGCGCGGCGGCCGGCTCGCGCTCGCTTGACCGCCACCTCTCCCAACGCCAGTTCCTAGTCGCGGAGCGCTACGCGATCGCGGACATCGCGCTGTACGCGTACACGCACGTCGCGCCCAAGGGCGGCTTCACGCTCGAGCACGAACGTCTCGGCCCGCGGAGCGAGCAGCCCCGGCCGCCAGCTCCACCCGAGGCATCAGGAGCAGGCCGCTGGTGGCGCGGGGGCACGCCAGCGCGGCGACACCCGAGCCGAACCACCACCGGCACGGGGCCAGCAGCGCCACCGAATCAGCGAACCGGGCGAGGCAGGGCGCGCCTGAAAGTGCCGCCGGACGTAACGCCAACATGCCACCCGTGACCATCCCTCTGCACCTCCGAGCGTGGCGCGAACACCGCCACCTCTCCCAGCGACGCCTCGCCCAGAAAGCACACGTCGCCCACACCACCATCGGCAGCATCGAGAACGGCAG
>JBEKRJ010000122.1:0-9317 GCA_049518835.1 Solirubrobacteraceae bacterium | reverse complement strand
GCGGCGGCCTGATTCGCCGGTGCAGTCGGCGGCGGCTCGGATACCGGTCGCTGCTCCGGTGGCGGCGGCGGCTCGGACGCGGGAAGCTCCTCGGCCTGCTCGGGCGCTCCGAACACCGGCGCCTTCTCGACCGGCGGCGCCTCCTCGGGCTCGTCCTCGGGCTCGGGCGTGAACGCCGGCGCGACCACGACCTCGTCCTCGTCCTCGGGCGTGAACGCCGGCGCGACCACGACCTCGTCCTCGTCCTCGGGCGTGAACGCCGGCGCCACCACGACCTCGTCCTCGTCCTCGGGCGTGAACGCCGGCGCCACCTCGTCCTCGTCCTCGGGCTCGGGCTCGGGCTCGGGCACGACCGCCGGCGCTGCCTCAGCCTCTGGCTCTGGCTCCGGCTCGGGTGCTGCCTGAGCCTCCGGCTCAGGCACGACCGCGGGAGGCGCCTCAGCCCGTGCGGCGGCCACCGCCTGGGCCTGCGCGCGGTCGATCTCCGCCGCCTCGCGTCGCGCGTGCTCCTCCTCGGCCTCGCGTCGTTCGCGCTCGATCCGCGCCCGCTCCTCGGCGTCGCGGCGCACCTGCTCCTCGGCGTCGCGACGCGCCTGTTCCTCGGCCTCGCGACGCGCGTGCTCCTCCTCGGCCTCGCGGCGCTCGCGCTCGATCCGCGCCCGCTCCTCGGCCTCCTGGCGCTCGCGCTCGAGCCGCGCGCGCTCCTCCTCCGCGCGGAACACCGCATGGCCGCCGGCGACGACGTCGCCGATCGCCCCCGTGATCGCGGCGCAGGAGCGGATCGCGTCGTCGTTGCCGGGAATCACGTAGTCGATCCCGTCCGGATCGCAGTTGGTGTCGACCAGGCCGATGATCGGGATCCGCAGGCGCTGGGCCTCGCGGACGGCGATCGCCTCGGTCTTGAGGTCGATCACGAACACCGCGTCTGGCGTGCGCTGCATGTGCTTGACCCCGCCGAGGTTGGCGCGCAGCTTCTCGAGGTCGGCTTGCGCCGCCATCCGCTCGCGCGTCGGCAGCAGCTGCAGCTGCCCTTCGGACTCGTAGCGCTCGAGGTCGTGCAACCGCGCAATCCGTTGCGAGATCGTCTGGAAGTTCGTCAGCAGGCCGCCGAGCCAGCGATGGTTGACGTACGGCATGCCGGCTCCCTGGGCCGTGTCGCGAATCGCGTCGCGCGCCTGCTTCTTGGTGCCGACGAACAGCACCGTGCCGCCGCGGCGCGAGAGGTCATCCGCGAACCGGCGTGCGTTGTCGAGCAACGCCTGGGTTTGGAGGAGGTCGATGATGTAGATGCCGTCCCGCTCACCGAAGATGAAGCGGCGCATCTTGGGGTTCCAGCGGCGCGTCTGGTGGCCGAAGTGCACGCCGGCCTCCAGCAGCTCTTTGATTCCTACCTGAGCCACGGTTCCTGCTCCCTTTGGTCGTCAATTGAATCTGGCCCGCTGGCTGGTGCTCGCGAACCTCGGGCGAACCGAGGCAGGGCGCGATCCTCGCCGGCGGGGTCGTGGGGAAGAAGCTGATCCTTCAAAAAAAAAGTTTACGCAAGTCCTGGCGAGGCGGTACGTTTTGCTAGTAGCGGGCCATCACCCTTCCCCTACCTCCGGTGATGTCTCGCCCAGCGGGCCGAACCTCCCTTCCCCTACCTCCGGTGGCTCGGTTCGCACAACGGATCGGCGGGGCGGCTTTGGACGGGCCGCCCCGCCGACATTTATGGCGAGCGCGACCGCCCCCGGTCGTCACTCGCGTGGGCCGGCCTCGTGCGCTCGTGCGAGTGCACGCTCGAGGTCGTCGGGCAGCGGCGAGTGGACGTCGACCGCGGCATCGGTGACCGGATGCGGGAACGACAGGCGGGCCGCGTGCAGAAACTGGCGCTTCAGGCCGTACAGCGACGCGGTCCCATACTGCGGGTCCCCGCACACGGGATGGCCGAGCGCCTGCATGTGGACGCGGATCTGGTGCGTGCGGCCGGTGTCGAGCATCACCCGCAGCAGGCATGCCGCCGGCAGCGCCCGCAGCACCTCGAAGTGCGTGCGCGCCTCGCGCGGCTCGTCGGTGTCGATCGACATCAGCACGCGATCGCGGCGGTGGCGCCCGATCGGAGCGTCGATCGTCCCCGACCGAGCCTCGGGCAGCCCTTCGACCAGCGCCAAGTACTCGCGCCGCAGACTGCGGTCAGCCAGCAGCGCCTTGAGTGCGCGGTGAACGTCGTCGCGCTTGGCGACGACGAGCAAGCCCGACGTGTCGCGGTCGAGGCGGTGCACGATTCCGGCACGCCACGGCTCGTCGCCGCCGGCGATCCGGGGGCCCAGTGCCTGGGCGAGGGTGCCGGTGCGGTGCCCGCGCGCGGGATGCACGACGACGCCCGCCGGCTTGTCGACGACCAGCAGATGTTCGTCCTCGAAGCGGACCGTGAACGGCGCCGCGGCGGCGGGGGCTTCACGGTCGGCGACCACATCGTTGCGCACCTCGATGCGCTCGCCCGGCCGGACCGCGTGGCGCTTGGGTCGCAGACGGCCGTCGACGGTCACCAGTTCGGCGTCGATCAGGCTCTGGGCGCGCGCCCTGGAGCCGAGCGGCTCGGCGAGGAACCGGTCCAGCCGCGTGCCGGCGGCGGCTTTCGGGACCCGTAGCTGCATGCGCGTCAGCGCGGCGCAGTCGCACTGGCCCCGGCGCGCTCCCCGCGCCGGCCCTCGAGCACCCACACGAGGATCAGGATCCCGAACGTGATCGACATGTCCGCGACGTTGAATGCCGGCCAGTGCGGGAGCTTGATGAAGTCGGTCACCGCCCCGTTGGCGATCCGGTCGATCAGGTTCCCGATTGCGCCGCCGAGCAGCATGCCGGTCGGGAGCCACAGCAGCGCCCGGTCGGGACGCACCGCGAGATAGGACCCCAGCAGCGCGACCGCCGCGAGCGTGAGCACGAGCACAAGTGCGCCGCCGTCGGCGAACAGGCTGAACGCCACACCCGTGTTGCGGACGTGCACGAGCTGCAGGCCGGGCAGCAGCTTGCGGGTCTCCCCGGCGCTGATGCCGGCCGCGACCGTGTGCTTGGTCAGCTGATCGAGCGCGATCACCACTGCGGCGACGCCGCCCGCGCGCGCACAAGCCACCGCCCGAATCGATCCAGCCATCGGCGATCGTCAGGGTCGGATCGCGCTGACCACGATCATCTGCACGATGTACAGGAGGAAGATCGCGATCATCGGTGACAGGTCGAACATCCCGAGCGGCGGGATGAAACGCCGAAACAGCCGCAGGTAGGGCTCACAGACGTCGCGCAGGAAGTTCGTGATCCACTCCGTCCAGCGCGCGTACGGGAGCCTGACCCCCATCGAGAACATCAGGTTCATCAGGATGTACAGGAAGATCAGGATGATGTAGACGAGAAACAGCGCGCTGACGTAGTTGGCGACGTCGTCGCGTGTCAGAGCCGCGACGAGCATCAGCGGCTGCTCCAGCCGGCAGCGGCGTCGATCGCGTCCTGGAATGCGGCACGTAGCCCGGCGCGCTCGAGCGCCGCCAGACCGCGGGCGGTCGACCCGCCGGGCGAGGTCACCTCGCGCCGGACCGCAAGCGTGTCGTACTCGCGCACCGTCAGCAACGCGGCGGTGCCCGACATCGTCTCGGTCACCAGCCGCCCGGCCAACGCGGCGTTGACGCCGTGGCGCACGGCCGCGTCGACCTGAGCCTCGGCGACCATCGCCTGATACGCGGGGCCGACGCTCATCACGGCCATCGCGACGTCGATCAGGGTCTCGGCGACCTGCACGACCGTGCCCACGCGCTCGAACAGCGCCAGCACCTGCTGCTCGAGCTGCGGATCGACGCCCGCCGCCGCGGCGTAGCAGATGACGCCTTTGCGCACCTCGACCGGGGTGTTGGGCATCAGCCGAAAGACGGGCACGTCCGGATAGGCGCCCTGCAGCGCCGCGATCGGAGTTGCCCCCAGCACCGACGCAATCGCCTTCACGCGGCCCGCGAGTTGCGCCGCGACCGCCCCGAGCTGCGCCGGCTTGTGGCACAGCACAACCAGATCGGCGCGCTCGGCGACCGTCGCGGCGCTGGCCAGCGCCTCGCCGCCGAGCTCGTCGGCAAGCGAACGCGCGCGGCCCGAGCCCGCGTCGGCGCACAGAACAGGGTCGCCCCAGCCCCGCGCGAGCGCGCGAGCCATGTTCCCGGCCCCGATCAAGCCCACCTGCATACCTCCAAGGCTAGCGGCCCGCAGCGGCGAGCCCCGGCTCATAGCCGGCGCTACCACGGTTGCGCCTTCGACCTAGGACTGATTGAAGAACCCTTTTTCCAACAGGCGGGCCCGCTGTTCGGCCGACACCTCAACGTTGCGCGGCGTCAGCAGGAAGACCTTGTCGGCGACCCGCTGCATGCCGCCGTCGAGCGCGTAGGTCAGTCCGCTCGAGAAGTCGATCAGCCGTTTGGACAGGTCGTTGTCGGTCCCCTGCAGGTTCAGGATCACCGGGATCGCCTCCTTGAACTTGTCCGCCACGTCCTGCACGTCGTTGAAGTTCTTGGGCTCGACGAAATGCACGCGCACATCACCTCCGCTGCGGCCGTTGCCGCGCCCGCCGACCGCCCTCAGCGAGGCCGTGCGCGCGGTCGGCTCGGCATCGTCGGCAAAGATGTCGTCGAACTCGTCGCGGCGCCGGCGCGAGCTGAGCCGGCGAACGGTCTGCCGCTGGTGGTAGCTGTCCTGGAGCTCGGCCTCCGGCTCGGCGTAGGGCTCGAGCTCGTCGTCATCGTAGGCGTCGTCCTCGGCGAGGCCGAAGTAGACGAGCGTCCGATGCCAGGTGTCGCGAAATGCCATTTCGGGTTGATGATTTCGGGAAGCCGCGTGGTTTCCCTGCCGAGATTATGACGCGTAAAGGCTCGTGCCTAACCGCACGATGGTAGCGCCCTCCTGCGCGGCGATCAGGTAGTCCTGGCTCGTTCCCATCGACAGTTGGCCGAGACCGTGCCGGGCGGCGAGCTCACGCAGCGCCGCAAAGTGCGGCCGGCTGCGCTCGGGATCGTCGCTGAACGGCGGCATCGTCATCAAGCCGACGACGGTCACCGGACAGCGCTCGAGAAACGATCCGAGCTCGGCGGGGACGATCCCGCTCTTGCCCGGCTCGCGAGCGACATTGACCTCGACCAGAACCTCGGTCTCGGGGGCGGCGTGGCGGCGCAGCTGTGCCAGCACCGAATCACTGGCGACGGAGTGGATGTAGCGGACGTAGGGCAGCACGTCGCGGACCTTGCGGCTCTGCAACTGGCCGATGAAGTCCCAGGTGAAGCGCCCCTGCCACGCCTGCGCCTTCAGCGCCAGCTCCTGAGCGCGGTTCTCGCCGACCAGCTCGATCCCGGCCTCGGCGAGCTCCCCCAGTTCCTCGACCGGGACGTACTTGACCGCCGCCAGGATCTGAATCTCGTCGAGGCTGCGACCGGTCGCGGCGATCGCGGACCGCACGCGCTCGAGGTTCGCGCGCACGCGCTCCGCGCGCAGCCCACGGATCAGCTCGACCACGTCGTTCCCGCGGGTCCTAAGGGCCGCACAACCATGCGATCCCCGCCTGGCGTCCGGTGACGCCCCGGTCGCGGCGGTGCGAGTAAAACAGCGACGGCGAGCAGATCGTGCACAACCCGGCGTCATGGACCTCGCCGACGCCGGCCTGCTCGAGCGCTGTGCTCGCGATCGCCTTCAAGTTCAACCGGCGCCCCTCGCGCACACGGTCCCCGAACGCCGCGAATGCGGCCCGCACCTCGTCGCCGACCTCGTAGCAGCACGGGCCCGCACCCGGGCCGATCGCGGCGGTCAGGCTGCCGCGCGCGCCGAGCTCACGCAGCGCCGCGACGCCGGCGGCGACCACGCCCGCCTCGAGGCCGCGCCAGCCCGCGTGCAGCATCGCGACCGCGCCCTCGCCGGCGATCGCGATCGGCAGGCAGTCGGCGGTCAGCACCAGCGGCGCTACCCCCGGCAGGGCCGTCGCCTGGCCGTCGGCGGGACCGGGCCCGGGAGGCTCGGGCGGGACCTCGACCACACGCCTGACGCATGTCCCGTGCACCTGTCGGCCGTAGGCGAAGCGGACGCCGAGCTGGAGCTCGAGCAGCCGGCGGTTGTGCTCGACGCACGCGCGCCGGTCGTCGGTGAAACGCCCGAGGTTGAGGCTCGCATAGGGTCCTGTCGATGACCCTCCCCGCCGCGTCGTGAATACGGCGCGGGCGCCTGGCAGCTCGATTGCGACGTGCTCGCCGGCGCGATGAAACGGCTCGGCGAGCCTCATCGGTCGCCAGGCAGCGGGGGTTGCGGGCCGATTGCTGACACCGCCTCGGAGGCTAGCCGCTGCCGCTTGCTGCGGCCACGGCGGCCGCCAGCTCAGCCTCGGGCCCGCTTGCGCGACCGTCGAGCTTGGCGGCCAGCGCGGCGCGCAGCCCGCGGCCGACCGCCGGGCCCTGCGGGATGCCGGCGTCAAGCAGGGCGGCGCCGTCGATCTCGAGCGCGACCTGGCGCAGGCACTGAAGCCACTCGCGCGCGGGGCGCTCGGGCCCCATCGCGCCGGCGAGCGCCACCAGCTCGGGTCCGGCGCCGGCGGCGGCAGCGGCGATCTCGGACGGTCGCTGCGCCCGCTCCAGCGCGCGCGCCAGCGCCCGCGCCCGCGTCGCGGCGGCGACGATCGCGTCGCGGTCGCCGGCCTCGAACGCGAGCGCCGACAGCAGCGCGGACAGCTCGCCGGGTGGCACTTCGCGCGAGGCGAGCGCCAGTACCAGCCGGTCGCGGCGACCGTCGGCGGGCAACAGCGCGACCGCGCGCCGCGCTAGCGCCGGATCGGCGATCCCGAACCGGGGGTCAACCGCCGTGTCGAGTGACAGTGCGTGCAGGCACGCGAACGCCGCCAGCGGGTCGCCCTCGCGGGCCGCGAGCCGCAGCTCGGCACCGACGCGGGCGCCGCTGACGGTCGCAATCGCGCCGTCGCCCACGGCACGCCGCGCGAGCGCCAGCGTGTGCGGCTCGACCGTGAACGCCAGCCGGCTCGCGTAGCGCGCCATCCGCAGCAGCCGGGTCGGGTCGTCCCGGAAGCTAGCGTCGTGCAGCACCCGCAGCCGGCCCGCGCACAGGTCGGCGAGGGCCGCTGGGACGGCGTGCAGCTCGCCGGGCGCCTGGCCACTCAGCGCGACCGCGATCGCGTTGACGGTGAAGTCGCGGCGCGTCAAGTCCTCGGCGAGGCTCGCCGGGGCGACGTCGGGAAGGGCGCCCGGCCGAGCGTAGCGCTCGCGCCTGGCGCGGGCGATGTCGTAGGCAAAGCCGCCGCCGACGACGGTCGCCGTGCCGAAGCGGTCGTGCGCGCGGACGGCCGACCCGAGCCGTGCGGCGATCGTGCTCGGGTCACCCTCGACGACCAGGTCGAGGTCGACCGGTGCGCCGCCGAGCAGCAGGTCGCGGACCGCGCCGCCGACCAGGTACACGCCGGTGCCGTCGCCGAGCGCCTCCAGCAGCGGCGCGGCCGCCGGCAGCGAACGCACGCGGGCGAACAGCTCTGGCGGCGGCGGCTTCACAGGCGGGATCTTGCGCTAATCGTGACCACTAGCATGGCCTCGATGCCGAGTCCCAGTTGGCCACGATGGCTGGCGCCCGGGCTCGTCGCCGCCGCCGTGCTGCTGCTTGCGGTGGGTGGCGCGGTGGCGTTCGTCTTGCTGCACGCACCGGGCAACGTGTCTCACCCCAACGTCGAGTTCACCGCGCCCGCGACGGCGACGACCACCGCTGCGACCACGCCCGCCGCGCCCAAGCCCAAGCCCGCGGTGATCGACAACTTCCAGTGGCCGTGGTTCGGCTACGACGCGGGACGGACCCGCAGCTTCCAGGGCGACGTCGCGCTGCATCCGCCACTGCACCAGGGCTGGAGCTATGACGACGCGGGCCTGCTCGAGTTCCCGCCGGTGATCGATCAGCACACGCTCTACCTGCTCGACGACTATGGGTACGCGAAGGCGGTCGACGTGCGCACCGGCCACCAGCTGTGGGTCGTCCACGTCGGCACGTCGGCGGCTGCGTCGCCGGCGATCGACGTCACCGATCAGCTCGTGATGATGCCGGTGCTGTCGACCAACCCGGGCCCCGTTGCCGGGCGCCTGCCGGCGCCCGGCAACGGCACCTTCCTCGCGCTGTCGATGCAGACCGGGCGGGTCGTGTGGTCGCATCGGGTGCCGGCCGGCACCGAGTCCTCGCCGATCATCGCGCAGGGGACGGTGTACTTCGGCGACCAGGGCGGGACCGTGTACGCGCTCAACGCTCAAAACGGCCACGTCGAGTGGACCTACCACGCCAGCGGCGCGGTCAAGGGCGGGCCTGCGCTGGTCGGCGGCGTGCTCTACTTCGGCGACTACGCGGGCCGTGCGTATGCGCTCAACGCCACCAGCGGTCACCAGATCTGGGCGGTCGGCACGAGCGGCGCGCACTTCGGCTTCGGCTCGGGGAACTTCTACGCGACCCCCGCCGTCGCGTTCGGTCGCGTCTATTTGGGCAACACGGACGGCCGCGTGTACTCGTTCGGGGCGCGCGACGGCGCGCTCGCGTGGGCGACGGCAACCGGCGCATACGTGTACTCGTCGGCCGCCGTCCAGGACACTCCGGGGCTTGGGCCGACGGTCTACGTCGGCTCCTACGACGGCAACCTGTACGCGTTCAACGCACAGTCGGGGGCGATCCGCTGGACGCACGACGCCGGCGGCAAGATCTCAGGCTCGCCGACGATCGTCGACGACGTCGTCTACTACTCGGACCTCGCCTCCAAGACCACCGCCGGCCTGGACGCGCGCACCGGGCGCCAGGTGTTCTCGTTCCCCGACGGCCTGTTCAGTCCGGTGATCGCCGACCAGGACGCGATCTACCTGATCGGGCGACAGACGATCCACGAGCTGCTGCCTGCCGCGCCAAAGCCTGCGGCTGGGCCGCCGAGCGCTACTCACCCGTCCCGGTCCCATGCCAATCCCCCCTCCCGACAGCGCCCTCGACACAAGTCTCCAGGTTAAACAAAGCCTTATCGGAACAAGCGTTCGGAATTGCTACACTGTTGCATCTATGCGCTGTCGTAGTGGAAGTCATTGTCAGCGGCCCGTCATTGATGGCCGCCGGTTCTGCGCGGAGCACGCGGCGGAGCTCGATCGCATGCGCGAGGAGCTCAAGGACGCCGCGGCCGCCCGCATCGGACGGGGCCGGCCCAAGCGGTCGTCGACATGCTGCCGCCCAGGCTGCTACGAGCCTCGCGTCCCCCCCGCCGCGTATTGCGATGCATGCGCCGCGGCCGGGTACGTCGAAGAGGCTGCGTA
>JBEKRJ010000121.1:0-9382 GCA_049518835.1 Solirubrobacteraceae bacterium | reverse complement strand
CTCGTCGATGCAGAGGACCCCGTAGGTCATCCGTCGACCCCGAGTCGCACCTGGGCCACACCTGCACGGGTCGCCGGCGCGCGCTGCGTCCACGGCGGTAGCGAACATCGAAATGCCGGCGAGCAGCAGCCACGGCGTGGCGGGCGGAACCGGCCGCTCACGGCGCAGCCCCCGGCGCCCGCGAAATCGTCAACGGTGGCCCCATGCGCCGATGCCACGCGGTAGAGAACCTCGGCCCCAGCGGCCCGGACCGCAACGACGCCATCCAACTGGTCGGGCAGAGTAGGGCACCGACCGGCACCTGTGCCGGCGCGAACGGCACCGGCGAGTCGGTTCGCAGTCACGTAACGTTTGGCTGGCGAGCGCGGGCCATTTCCACCGCGGCGGTCGCAGGACTCGTCGCGGGTGGCGCTAATCGCCTCGTGGGCGGTGGACGGCGCGTCTAACGAGTCTCGGTCGTCTTGGCCGCGGTTCGGCGATGATTCTCGCGTGGTGGACGGGGATCCTCGCCGGGGGCGCGAGCTCGAGACGGTTGTCGGCCTGATCGCGGTGATCGTCGGCCTGGCGCTGTACGTCTACCTCGTCGGCTGGATCGTCGACCTCGTCCGCTTCGCCGCCGCGAGGCTCCCGGCCGAGGCGGCGACTGCCGCCCTGAGCAACCGCAAGCTGTTCGGGACTGGGCTGCGCAGCACGCTGCTGATGGCCATCGCGGTCGCCGTCGCCTGCGCCGCGGCCTACCTGGCGTCGGCTCGCAACTGGGACGTGCACGGCCAGGACTGGCACGACATCATGGGCAAGCACGGCGTCGCCAGCGCTGCCGACGACATCGCTGCGCAAGACGAGCGCCACCTGCGCGAGCGTGACCATCATCGCCGCGCCGCGCGCCGGGCCGGGCAGGTGGCCCAGCGGACGCGCGCCAAGCTGATCGCGCGGCTGGCCCGCAGGGTCCAAGCGCACCACGAGGACAGCGCCAGGCGCGTCGAGGCGAGCGCCCCCAGGCCGCTGGCGGACCGTGGTCCGCAGGACCTACAGCCGGCGCCACTCGGGGACTGGGCTGTGCGCGTAATCGCGGGCTTCAACATCACGCTCCTGGCGGCGCTGATCGCGCTCGGCGCGGGGCGTGGCGCCGGCGCGCTGATCGCCGGGCAGCAGTGGATTGGGATCGTCGTCGGCGTGCTGGCGTTCCTGGTCGTGCACTGGCTGCTGACCCGGTCGAGCCCGCTGCTGCTGGACGCGCGCATCCACGCGGTGATCTGGGGGGCGATCGGACTCGCGACGCTGTTTGCGTCGGCGCCGGTCGGCGTGCTCGCGTTGACGGCAGTCGGGATCGCGACGCTCGGGCGGGCGCTCGCGAGGGTGCCCCAGCCGCACTCGCCGGCGCAGTTCCTGCGCTCGCCGCTGCCCTGGGCGCTGGTCACGATCTGCCTGCTCCTCGGGCTCGCGTACAGCGCGACGCCGCCGGTCGCGTTTGATCTGGTCACGGTCACGGGCTCGGGCGAGAGCGCCAGCGGCGGCTTCGTGAACCGCACGAGCGCCGGCGTCTACCTGGCGACGTGCACGGCACTCGCCGACGCCACCTCGACCGGCGAACGCCTCGAGCTGGTCCCCGCGGGCGCGGCGCAGACCGTCCGGGTCGGCGGCGCCGACTACCTCGACTCGGGCCAGCGCCCCTCGCTCGCCGCGCTTGCACTGCACGCGCTCGGCATCGGCGGCCAGCCGCCGACGCTGTTCAGCGCCGCGTTGCGGGCGACGCGGCCGACCTGCGCCGGCGCCGGCCCTGCCAGCCTCACGACCGGCACCGAGGACCCGGCGCTCGGCAGCGGCGTGATCGCCGGACCGGCGCCGCCGGGCGGCGTCGCGCACGACGGCGAGCCGCCGATCCAGGATACGACGCCGCGCGCGATCGCCGCGCTGGCGCTGCGCTATCAGCCGACGCTGCTGGTCACGGTCGCCGATCGCAACTGGCCAGTCTCGGTCGGCGCGATGCTCGACGAGCTCGGACCCAAGGGACAGACCGCCTGCCTCATCCAAGCCCGCGTCCCGGATCGCGTGTGCGCGCCGACGCTGACGGAATCGACCCTCGCTGCCAGCGGCGCGACGGCCTCGGATTACCTCCAGCTGCCGGTGATGCTCGGCGCCAACCAGAGTCCCAGCGGCCAGTTCCAGGCGTTCCTGCGCGGGCAGTTCATCACCTCGGGATCGCTGCACGCCTGGCTGTCGGATCCGGGCGTGCTCGACCCCTGGTACACGGCGCAGATCTACTTCTACCAGGCCGGCCCGATCAGCATCCAGCGGTTCCCCAAGCAGGCCCTGATCCCGCAGCTTCCACCGCGGGTGTTCGCGCTCGAGTACTGGTTCTACTACCAGTACAACTACTTCCCGCTGGTGTTCAACTCCGACCTGATGGACCAGGCGCCGATCGCCGGCGACGACGCCAACGTCGACCTGCACCAAGGCGATTGGGAGCACGTCGACGTGCTGCTCGACCCCCGCACGCTCGCGCCCGAGTGGCTGTACATGGCGCGTCACAGCTACGAAGGCCAGTTCGTGCCGTGGAGCAGTCCGTCGCTGCGCTTCGACCAGGGCCATCCCGTGATTCAGGCGGCGTTCGGCGGCCATCCGTCCTACCTGCCGGGCTGCGGCGCCCGTCCGCGCCCCGTCACCCACGATCTGACCAGCGACTGGCTCTCGTGCGGCTCGGGCAGGTACGCGTTTCGCGCCGCGACGACGCCGCTCGTCGACATCGCCAAGACGCCGTGGGCGTGCTGGCCGGGCCATTTCGGCGAGGCGACACGGCTCGAGGTCCAGCACGCCGACCAGCCCGAGAACGTCGCCGACAGCGTCAAGCACTTCGTTTTTGTGGCGGGGCCAAGCTCGCCGTTGCAACAGGCCGAGAACGAGGGCATCTGCAGGGGTGGCGTGAAAGCGATTGAGCAGGTGACCGCCCTAGCGGCCAAGCCGAGAGCCCGCTGAGCGGACTGTGGCCGCTGCTAGGGTCGCCCCGTGGCCACATTGACCCCGTTTGCCAACGAGCCGGTGCTGGAGCTGCGTCGCTCGACTGTGCGGGCGGGGCTCGCCGACGCGCTCGCCCAGCTCGATCGCCGGCTGCCGGTGCAGGTGCCGGTTTCGGTCGGCGCCGATACGCGCGCCGGGGTCGGTGAGGAGCTGCGATGCGTCGACCCCGGCGACCCCGAGCGCCTCGTGTCGCGCGCGGCCCGCGCCGGCCTCGCGGATGTCGACGCGGCGGTCGCGGCCGCCGGCGAGGGCTTTCGAACCTGGTCGGCAGTCGGTGCTCGCGAGCGCGCCGAGCGACTCGTGCGCGCCGCCGGCGCGTTACGCGAGCAGCGCGTCGGGCTCGCCGCGCTCGAAGTGCGCGAGTGCGCCAAGCCGTGGGCTGAGGCCGACGCGGACGTGTGCGAGGCGATCGACTTCCTCGAGTACTACGCGCGTGCGGCGATCGAGCTCGAGGCAGGCCGGCCATTGCTGCAGGTGCCGGGCGAGCGCAACGAGCTGCGCTACGTCGCCCGCGGCGTCGTCGCGGTGATCTCGCCGTGGAACTTCCCGCTGGCGATCGCGTGCGGGATGACCGCTGCGGCGCTGGCGACCGGCAACGCGGTCGTGCTCAAGCCCGCTGAGCAGTCTCCCGGCTGCGCGCAGGCGCTGCTTGACGCGCTGCGCGCCGGCGGCGTGCCGCCCGCGGCGATCTCGCTGCTGCCGGGCGAGGGCGATGTCGGCGCGGCGCTCGTGCGCCATCCGCACGTGCACACAATCGCGTTCACGGGCTCGCTGCCGGTCGGGCTCGAGATCGTGCGCGCCGCCGCCGACGTCGGCCCCGAGCAGCATCACCTCAAGCGAGTCATCGCGGAGCTGGGGGGCAAGAACTGCATGATCGTTGACGCCGACGCCGACCTCGACGAGGCGGTCCCCGCGATCGTGTCTTCGGCGTTCATCTACGCGGGGCAGAAGTGCTCGGCGGCGGCGCGCGTGCTCGTCCACGAGGCGATCGCCGAGCAGCTGCTCGCGCGGGTCGCGGGCGCGACCCGGGTGCTCGTCGTCGGGCAGGCCGGCGAGCTCGGGACCGACGTGCCGCCGGTGATCGAGCGCGCCGCGCAGGAGCGGGTCCAGCGCTACCGCGAGCTTGCCGCACGCGACGGCAGGATCGTCGTCAGCGCCGAGCCGGTCCCCGACCGCGGCTGGTTTTGCCCGCCGACCGTCGCCACCGACCTGCCGTCGGGCTCGGCGGTGCTCGAGGAGGAGGTGTTCGGCCCGCTGCTGGCGGTCGAAGCGGTCCGCGACGTCGAGCACGCGTGCGCGATCGTCGACGGCCTGCGGTTCGGGCTCACCGGCGGCTTGTTCGCGCGCGACCCGAGCACGGTCCGCTATGTGCGCGAGCGCACGCCGGTCGGCAACCTGTATGTCAACCGCGGCACCACCGGGGCAATGGTCGGGCGCCAGCCGTTCGGCGGCAACCGATTGTCCGGTACCGGGACCAAGGCCGGCGGCCCCGACTACCTGCTGCAGTTCGTCGAGCCCCGCGCCGTGACCGAGAACACGATGCGCCACGGGCTGGTCGTCTAACAAGCGGCTTTTGCGCTTGCCGGGCTTGATTTCCGCGGCCGGCGGCTCGATGATCGGCGTGGATGGTGGTGCCGGCATCAGGTGCGTGGAGGGTTGCGCTCACGCTCGTCCTCGCGGGCGCGATCTTCGCCAGCGCGTGCGCCCGGGCTCCGAAACGCGCGGCGCGCGGCTCGGAGCTCGGCCGGCTCGTTGTCTGCGCGCTCGGGCTCTACGCGCTCGGGGCGATCGCGTCGCTCACGCACCATCCGCTGCTCGCCGGCTTGGTCTACGCGTCCGGGATCGCGGTGTGCGCGTTCGCGGCCTGGCTGTCGCGCGGCAGCGACTCCGACGATCCGCCCGGCGGCGACCAGCCGGCCGACGAGGAGCCCCCGCGCGATCCTGACGGCGTCCCGGGCTTCGACTGGGCGCAGTTCGAGCGGCAGTTTCGCGCTTACGCGAGCCGCTCACAGCACCACGCCCGGCGGCGGTGAGCCGACCGCCGCCGGGCGGCGGTGAGCTCACCGCCCGTTGGCGCTCAGCAACAGCTCGTGGATGCGCGTCTCCCCCGCGAGCTCGGGGTGAAACGCGACCGCAAGCAGGTTGCCCTGCCGGACCGCGACCGGGTGGCCGTCGACTCGTGCCAGCACCTGCACAGCCTCGCCGTGCTCGCTCACCCACGGAGCGCGGATGAACACCGCGTGAACGGGGCCGCCGGCGACGCCGGCAAGCTCGATCTCTGTCTCGAAGGACCGCAGCTGGCGGCCAAAGGCGTTGCGCCGCGCCGTGATGTCGAGCACGCCGAGGTGATCGCGATCGAGCATGATCATCCCGGCGCAGGTGCCGAGCACGGGCGTCCCGCGCGCCACCAGCTCGCGCAGCGGGTCGGCGAGCCGTTCGCGCTCAATCCCGAGGCTCATCACGGTCGACTCGCCTCCCGGGATCACCAGCGCATCGAGGCCGTCCAGGTCGCCGGGCACGCGCACCTCGCGCGGCTGCGCGCCAAGCGCCCGCAGCAGCTTGGCATGCGACTCGAAGTCGCCCTGCAGGGCGAGGATGCCGACCACTGGCACGGCCGCTACCAGCCGCGGGGAGACAGCAGCTGCCCGGTCTGGAGCTTGGAGCTCTCGAGGCTGACCATCGCGTGGCCGAGGCCACTGCAGGCCGCCGCGACGCGTGCCGGGTCCTGATAATGGGTCGTGGCCTCGACGATCGCGCGCGCCCGCCGCTCGGGGTCCTCGGACTTGAAGATCCCCGACCCGACGAACACACCTTCGGCTCCCAGCTGCATCACCAGCGACGCGTCGGCCGGGGTTGCGATCCCACCGGCGCAAAACAGCACGACCGGAAGCCGGCCGTCCGCCGCGACCTGGCGCACGAGCGCCAGCGGCGCGCCGAGCTCCTTGGCGGCGGTCGCGAGCTCCGCGTCGTCGAGCGTCGTCAGGCGTCGGATCTCGGATCGGATCATGCGCAGATGGCGAACCGCCTCGACGATGTCACCCGTGCCCGCCTCGCCCTTGGATCGGATCATCGCGGCGCCCTCGCCGATCCTGCGCAGCGCCTCGCCAAGGTTCGTCGCCCCGCACACGAACGGGACCCTGAACGCCCACTTGTCGATGTGGTTGGCCTCGTCGGCCGGCGTCAGCACCTCCGACTCATCGACGTAGTCGACCTCGAGCGCCTCGAGCACCTGCGCCTCGGCGAAGTGGCCGATCCGGGCCTTGGCCATCACCGGAATCGTCACCGCCTCCTGGATGCCGCGGACCATCGCCGGATCGGACATCCGCGCGACGCCGCCGTCGCGCCGGATGTCGGCCGGCACGCGCTCGAGCGCCATCACCGCGCACGCGCCCGCGTCCTCGGCGATCTTGGCCTGCTCGGGCGTGACCACGTCCATGATCACGCCGCCCTTGAGCATCTCCGCCAGGCCGGCCTTGACCGTGAACGTCGCCTCGTCGCGGGGGGTGTCGAGCTCGTCGCTCATCGCACACGAGTGTAGCCCGGCGCTAGTAGCGTGTCCTCGCTATGTCCGCCGAGGGCGTGTTTCTCGCCACAGATGGACGGTTCGTCGCGACCGAGCTGGCGCGCGGCCCGTGGGACCCCGCCGCCCAGCACGGCGGCGCGCCGGCGGCGCTGATGATGCGCGCGTTCGAGCAGCTTCCGGCGTCCGAGGGCCTGCTGCTCAGCCGCGTCACGTACGAGTTCCTGCGCCCGGTGCCGCTCGGCGAGCTGTCGGTGCGCGTCGAGGTCGTGCGTCCAGGGCGCCGCGTACAGCTGCTGGAGGGATCGCTGCGCACGGCAGCCGGGGTCGAGGTCGTCCGCGCACGAGCGCTGCGCGTCCGCGCCGCCGACGCCGGCTCGGTGCCCGCGCCCGCGACGGCGACCGTGACGCCGCCTGGACCGGAGCACGGCCGCGCCAACGACGTCCGCCCACCGCACCGGCCGATGTTCGCCCCCGATGCGGTCGAGGTGCGGTTCGTCGCCGGCGCCTTCCACGCCGCCGGCCCCGCGACGGCGTGGTTTCGCCTGCGCGTCCCGCTCGTCGTCGGCGAGCAGCCGAGCGCACTGCAGCGCCTCGCGGTCGCCGGCGACTTCGGCAACGGGATCAGCCAGTCCCTGTCCTGGGACGAGCACATGTTCATCAACCCTGACCTGACGTTATACGTCGGCAGGCCGCCGGTCGGCGAATGGATCGGCCTGGAGTCCCACACGCGGATCGCCGCCGGCGGCATCGGGCTGGCCGAAAGCATCATCTACGACGAGCGCGGGCAAGTGGGGCACGCGACCCAGGCGCTGCTGGTTGCGCCGCGCGCCTAACGGTTCAGCGTCCGCCGCGGGGCGGCTACTTGAGCCGGAAGGCCTTGATCCGCACGTCGTATTGCTGTGCGTCACGCGAATAGACGCCGTACGCGAGCGCCTGGATCAGCGACAGCAGCGCCGTGTGCGAGCGAACGAACGCCGGCGTGTTGGACGAATAATAGAGCCTGATCCGCGCCAGCCGGGCGACCTCCGACAGGGTCGCGTCGGTGATCGCGAGCGTCGGCGCCTTGCGGTGGCGCGCCAGCTTCATCGTGCGCGTGATCAGCGGGTGCGGCCGCCCCGCCGACAGTCCGATCACGAGCGTCCGCTCGTCGATCCTGCTCAGCCGGCCGAGCGCCTCCTGCGAGGGGCTTGCGACGATCTCCGCGCGCAGGTCGAGCAGCATCAGCAGATGGCGTAGATAGCTGGCGAAGAACGCCATCTGGTCGGTGCCTCCGATCAGCACCTTCTCGGCCGAGGCGATCGCGTCGATCGCCGCCTCGACGGCAGACCGCGACAGCTTGTGCGCGGTGTCCTCGACGTTGACGTGATCGGCCGCCAGAGCCGCCTCGAACTCCGTGTGGTCCAGCGAGAACAGCGGCGCCGTCGCCGCCGGGGTCTCGGTCACGCCCGGCGGCCGCCGGCGATACTCGTCGCGCGCGGCCTGCTGCAGCTCGGGAAAGCCCTCGAACCCGAGCGCCTGCGAGAAGCGCACGACGGTGCTCGACGAGGTGCTCGCACGCCGCGCGAGCTCCTCCGCAGTCTGGAACGCGGCCTCGTCCAGATGGTCGACGATGTACTGCGCGACGTCCTTCTGCGAGCGGGAGAACTCGTCAAACCGCGCCCGAATGTAGCCGGACAGGGCCTGGTGACCTGCAGGCGGATCGGCGGCGACGGTCGGTGTGGGCGACTGCTTCATCGGCAGGCGTGTCATTCGACGCCGGCCGGCACCGTTCCTTCACGGATTCGTCCAATCGCATATCGACCGGCTCGCCCTCCGTCGCCGCGGAGGTCCGGTCCGTGAGGGCTTGAGCTAGTGGCTCGCGCGCCGCTGCTGGTTCTGCTTGCGCTCTCCGAGCACCAGCGCGACGATGTAGAAGATCAGCACGTTCACAAGCACGCCGACGCCCAGAAACGTCGCCAGCAGCGCCAGCGTCTGCCCGAGCGCCTGGTCTGCCAAGATCATCATCGCAGCGGCAGCCTACCTGAACGGGGCGACGCCCGCGCTCCGAAGCGCTGACGCCGGTGCTAGCGTCGCGCGCGTAAAGGCCCGGTAGCTCAGTCGGTCAGAGCAGCGGACTCATAATCCGTCGGTCCTGGGTTCGAGTCCCAGCCGGGCCATCGGTCAGTTCGTCACGGTCGAGCTCACCCTACCGTCAGGCGAAGATCTACTCCCGCCAGACCGGCACGAATGTGCCGCTGCGCGACCAGTAGATTGCGGCTCTCCCACGCGAGAGGAGCAGACATGGCGACGAATCGACTGGCGCATGGCCGGGTTGGGGTGCTGGGAAGCGGCGAGGTCGGCCGGCGCTTGGCGGCAGGGTTCCGCAGTCGCGGCCACGACGTGATGATCGGCTCGCGCGACGCCGACAAGGCCGAACTGGTCGAATGGCTGTCGGGCGATGGCGCCGGCATCCAACCTGGTACGTTCGCGCAGGCAGCGGAGCACGGCGCGTTGCTCGTGCTGGCCGTGCTGGGCGATGCCGCCGAGCAGGCAATCGACGCCGCCGGCCCCGGTCGGTTCAGCGGCAAGGTCGTCATCGACGCGATGAACCCGCTTGACTTCTCCGGCGGCTTCCCGCCCAAGCTGTCGATCGCGGGCGAGGACTCGCTCGGCGAGAGCGTCCAGCGGTGGCTACCCGACGCCAAAGTCGTCAAGGCGTTCAACACGATCGGCAACGCCTACTTCGTCGACCCGAGCTTCAGCGAGGGCAAGCCGACGATGCTGATCGCCGGCGATGACGAGGGCGCCAAGCGCACCGTCGTCGATCTCCTGGCCGATTTCGGGTGGTCGGACACGGTCGACATC
>JBEKRJ010000120.1:0-9385 GCA_049518835.1 Solirubrobacteraceae bacterium | reverse complement strand
TTCGCGCCGCTGGTGGTCGCGCGGGCCGACTGCGCCACGTCGTTGATCGTGGTGGTGATCCCGGCGCTCCCGTCGGCCGCGCCCACCACGGTCCGCGCGATCTCCTCGGTGGTGGTGCCCTGCTGCGCGACGGCGGAGGCGATCGTTCGCTGAAGGTTGTCGATCGTGGCGATGATCTCGCCGATGCGGGTGATCGCGTCGCTGGCGGACTCCGTGTCGCGCTGAATCAAGGCAATCTTCTCGTTGATGCCGTGCGTCGCGTCAGCCGTCTCCTCGGCGAGCTTCTTGACCTCGCCGGCGACCACCGCGAACCCTTCGCCGGCCTCGCCGGATCGAGCCGCCTCGATCGCCGCGTTCAGCGCCGGCAGGTTCGTCTGGCGGGCGATCGCGCTGATCACGTTCGTGACCTCGCCGATCTCCGCCGACGATTGCGCGAGCTGGCCGACCGTCTGGCTGGCGCCGGTGGCGACGGCGACGGCTTCAGAGCGGAGGCGCCGGCGACGGTCTCGGCGTTGCGGCCGATCGTCGCGATCCGCCCGCGGAGGTCGGCCAGGAAGGCCGACAGGCTGGCGCCGATCGCGCCGATCGCGCCGATCGCGCCGTCGCCGGCGCGCGGGACCTCGACCGTGAGGTCGCCGGACCCGGTTGCAGACCATCGCGTTGCCGACGGCCATCACCAGCACGCTCTGGCGGAACCGGCCGGCGTGGATGTCGGCGATGACCTGGGACGTGTAGCCGCCGTAGTCGTCCAGGTCCGCCTTGACGCGCGTGGCCAAGGCGCGAATGGCGGCGTCGGTTGCGTTGCGTCGCAGCGATTCGATCGCGCTGAACGCCTGCTCGCGACCGGTCGCGATCTGCGCGAGCGTCTGGTCGAGCATCTGTTGCTGGGTGCGGTCGCGCAGCGACGCGAGCCCTGCCGGGCGCCATATTCGATTGATCGTCGTCGGTCAGCCAGCCCTCGTACGCGCGCTGCTCGACCGCGTAGGAGTCAAAGCCGGCGTTGGCGTGGCCGGCATCGCTGCGGCCGGACAGCAGGCCGCTCGTCGCGACGCCGAGCGTCACGATCCAGCCGATCGCGAACACTCCGACTAGCACGAGCAGCCGCTGGCGGACCTTCAACCGGTTCAGGAACTCGCCGAAGCGCGAGCGGCGCACGAACCGGTGCTGCAAGTATGCGCCTGGAGGCTGAAACTGTTTCGAGAAGACTCGCATCGTTGTCCCCGTACGTGATCGAAGCGCCCGGTGTGCCATCGCGAGGCATGCGCGGCACTTGCCCACGACATGATCGGTCCGCCTAGCCCGGGCTTGAGCGAGTGACGGTGGCCCGTCGGCCCCAACTCGCGTGCTGGGGGCGTTCAGGCGAGCGCTCTGCTGACGGCCGCCAGCAGCCGGGGCCGCCGAAACGGCTTGACGACGAACGCCCGGGCGCCCAGCGTCAGCGCGTCCAGGACAGTGGCGGCACGATCGAGCGCCGAGCACATGATCACCCGCGCATCGGGGTCGATCGCGACGATCTGCGCGAGCGCCGAGATGCCGTCCTGCTCGGGCATCGTGATATCGAGCGTGGTCAACTGTGGCCGTAGCTGATCGAAGCGCTGGACGGCCTCGACGCCGTTGCCGGCCTCGCCGACGATCTCATGACCGCTCGACGCCAGCGCGCGCCGGATCAGCTTTCGCGCGACCTCGTCGTCGTCGACGATCAGTACGCGGGCCATCCGCTCACCCGCGAATTGCGGTGCGGTAGGGTGCGGTAGGGGCAGGCGTAGCGGTAGATCTCGCGCTCGTTCGCCGGCGTTGGTCGCATTGGAGATTGGTCATCGCTGTTGGCTATCCGTGCCGAGAACGTTGCTTCGGTTCACAAGATCGCCGGGTCGCGCTGCCGGTGCAGGTCAGCGCGAGATAGTGGACGAATCCACGAGCAACGGGCACCGCGCTGCCGCGATCCGACGCACGACTGCGGAGAAATACTGGCCAAGTTCCCGGAGATCACCCCACGTGCAACGGCCCTCTGGGGCCGATGCCGTCCCTGTCCGGTCCCCCAACAGGCTGGCTGCCGGGCGTCTTCCTCGAATCTGGAGCAGATGGGTATGAGTGCGGTGCAGACAAAGAAGACCCGGCCGTCCGCTGAGCAGACGCTGGAGCTGTGGAGGACCTACAAGGCCACCGGCGATCCGCGGCTGCGCGATCGGCTGGTGCTGACGTTCGCGCCGATGGTCAAGTACATCGTGTATCGCAAGGTGCGCGAGATCCCGGCACGCTGCGAGGTCGATGACTTCATCTCCTGCGGCCTGGAGGCGCTGATCCGCTCGATCGACCGCTACGACCCCGACAAGGGCGCGACGCTCGAGCAGTACGCATGGACACGGATTCACGGCGCCGTGCTCGACGAGTTGCGCCACAACGACTGGGCGCCGCGTTCGTTGCGCCGGTGGGACCGAGACATGAACCGCGCCCGCGAGCAGTTCTTCGCGCTCTACAGCCGCCAGCCGACGAAGGCCGAGCTGAGCGGGGCACTCGGGATCACCGTCGGGGAGTTCGAGAAGCGTCGCGAGGAGATCTTCAAGGCGGAGGTCGGGTCGCTCAACATGTTCGTGCTCGCCGACGAGGACACCGCCATCGAACGCATCGACACACTCGAGAGCAATGACCGAGAGTGCGATCCCGAGGCGGCCGCGATCCGCAACGACGCCAAGGCCCGCTTAGGCGCGGCGCTCGAGCGGCTACCCGAGCGCGACCGCAAGCTCGCCGTGCTGATCTACGTGCACAACCTGACGCTGCGCGAGATCGGCGAGATCCTCGGCGTCACCGAAAGCCGCGTGTGCCAGCTCAACGGCGCGCTGACCAAGAAGCTGCGCGTGATGCTCGCCAACCACGAGCAGCTGTTCACCGACGCCGCCTGACCTTCGGAAGGGAACCCCGAAAGGCAAACTTCGCGAAGGCCGGACGCGCCCGGGCGCGGCTTTGCTGTTACGTCACGTTTCGCGAACGGCTAGCGCTCTCGGGCTCGCGCGCTCCGAGCCGTTTAATCGAGCAGGCGATCGCGTCCGGGGAGGAGCGGGAACGAGCGCTGGCTGCGTGGTGGGAGGACGTAGTTGGCGCGCTTGAGGACGAACATGAACTCGTTGATGCCGTTGTTGACGGTGTCGGTGATCGCCGGGTTCTGGAGTTGCGCCGAGCTTGCGTTCATCGCGTTGCGGGTCGTGACGAAGTCCTCGATCGTGCGCTGGATTGAGACGAAGTGCAGGCCTGCCTGACCGCCGTCGGTGGTGTTGAAGTCGCGCCGGATGATCAGCGGCTTGCCGTTGCGGCGGGCCCGGGCAGATGTTTGCGAGTGGCCGATCACCCCGTAGCGGTTGATCGCCTGGTCGAGCAGGTTGGGATCGCTTTCAGCGTCGGTCGTGAACTTGTTGACCTGCGCGGGGGTGACCTCGGGAGCGTACATCCGCGCGACTCGTTCGCGGTCGCTCAGCTGCTGATACCAGCTGTCTAACCGCAGGCGCATGTAGCTGACTTGCATCGTCGTCCCGCCCGCGAGCAGGCCGTCGCGGATCGTGACGTGGTCCTCGCTTGCCTGGTTGCGGCGCAGGCCTGACTTGAAGCCCATGAACAGCGGCGCGCTGAGCGGGACCGGCCGGCCCGGAGGGATCCCGCCAACGTCCTGGTGCGCCGCGGGCAGTCCGGCGCCGACGAATCCCGTTCGCGTCTCGCGCCAACGCAACGCGCTTGAGATCGCGAGTTGTCCGTCGGCTCCGGCGAACTGCTGGCCGTGCAGCAGGGCCGCCTCGACCGACGCGAGGCGCGGCTCGTCGTCACAGGCGAGGTGCAGGCACACGTCGTAGTCGTCGATCGAGGGCAGCTCGAAGTCAGACAGCCCCCGGGCCTTGGGGATCGGCGACTCGATCCCCAAAGCTCGCTCGAAATAGCTCGGCCCCCAGCCGACCGTGAACAGCAGCCCGCCCGGGCCCCAACGGTAGGAGCGCTCGAGCGTACGCATCGCGGCCTCGAGCAGCCGCGCGTAGGCCGGTGTTGGGGCGCCGTCGAGGTCGAAGAACAGCAGGCGGTCAAATCGTGGCGCGATCGGGTTGCCGTCGGGGTCTGTGGCTAGCGTTGCAGTCCAGGCGTGCTGGCGGTCCGGCAACCCCGCTGGTTGCGCGCCGAGCGCGACCAACGGCACAGTCTTGCCGGCGCTCAGCGCGCGGTCGAGCCCGACGCCGGCGGCGGTACCGCCGGCGGCGAGCGCGACTGCGCTGACGACCAACTTCCGGCGCGTCAGCCCGAGCGGGGAAGGCTTGGTCTCGCTCATGACACGGGCTTCCAGTGGAAGCTGAAATTGACCCGGTGCGGGGACAGCCACACGTTCTGATACTCGACGTGCCGCGCGGACACCGGCGGGCTGACGAGCAAGCTGAGCTGATAGTTGCCGCCTCCGGGGACGATGACGTCGTTGCCGTAGTGGGGGCCCATGTATCTGGAGATCATCGGCCATTGGCGCTCGTCGAAGACGATCTTGGCGCCCTTGGTGATCGTCGCCCACACGGTCGCGTACGGGATCGCCATCCCCGTGTCTGCGTCTGAGAGCATCACCATCAGGTGAAAGCTGGCGTTTCCCGGCTTGACGATCTGCTCGCTGGTGCCGTTGTAGATCACGAACGGCACCGGGGTGGTCGCCTCGGCCGTGATCTTCATCCCCTGCCACGTCGCCGAGCCCAACACCTGCGTCGGCACCGGCCTGATCCCGTTGGCGACGATCGCGCTCCCGGTCGTCGCGGCGTTGGCCATGTTCATACCGCTCGACGCGCTGCTGCTTGCGGACGCGGCTGTCGTCGCGGTCTTGTTCGCGCCCGCGCAGCCGGCGATCAGCACCCCGGCCGCGAGCATCGCCGCACCGCGTCGTGCGGGTGCAGGTATTTGACTGCGGTCAAACATCGGTCGTCATCTCCTGGGGTTCGAAGTCCAAAGCTGGCGATCCAGGGCCTGCGATATTGGTGGCCGAGTTGCGTTGCGAGGCCTCAAACGGGATCAGCGTGTACATCACGTACGCGAGCACGATGAACAGCAAGCCGGCGTTGGGGTCGGTCGCGCCGCCGGCGAAGATACCGCCGAACCCCTGACCGATCACCCAGTACAGAAGGTTCAAAAAGACCGCGAGCGCGAGGAACTCCTTCGCCCTCCAGTTCGCCGCCACCGCGACCGCGATCGCGGCCGAAGCGGCGGCGATCGCGAACGCGATCACGAGCCCGTTGCCCTTCGCCGCGATCGCAAAGTTGTTCTGAAGGGCGCTCAACCACCCGATCCCGGCCGGGGCAGCGATGATCGCGTTGCGGACCGCGTTGGCGCTGCTGCTCGGCGCAAGCAGCCACAGCCACGCCATCACAAGCCACAGCGCCGCCCAAGCCGTCCGCGCGCCGCGGACTCCGAGCAGCCCTCCGGGACGGTCGTTGGGCCACACGATCAGACCGATCAACGCGTATAGGACGACTGCTCCGGGCGCGCCGGTCAACGGCATCGCCATGTTCATGAACAGCATCCCGAACGCCTCACCGAACCACCACACGACCAGCGCCCACACGAACGACACGAGGAGCGCCGTTTTGGCAGTCCGCCGGCACAAGATCCCGGCTCCGATCGCAACCTGGATCAGCGCGGCCAGCGTGTTGAACAGCGCCTGATGGGACTGGAGCGTCGTCGCGCCCCAGTTGACGCTGCTTGCGACCCAGCCGGGCTGACCGGACGCCTGTCCCGTCAGCATCTGGACGAAGCCTTTCCCATACATGAACGACTGAAACTGCAACGCGCCGTCCAACAGCCAGATCAGACCGAGCATGGTCTGAACTGTGCGACGCGCGTCGGACGCGAAATAGGCGCGCGCTCTCGTCCACGCCGGGCCCGGCGTAGTCACGTGGCCGGCGCGGAAGCCGGCAGCACTCGTACTCAATGAAACTCCTTCGCTAGGTTAGGTAGGGACCTCCCGGCATTCGAAGGGGTCGCATTCTGCGCCATACGCGACCAACCACGAACACGCGGCCGATCGAGCGCGCCAAGTCACACGCCGCGCGCCCTGAGACTCAAGGCGCCGCGAACCCTTCGAGATGAGCAGCAACGGCGCGCATCAGACGCCCGAGACGCCGATCCGCGCAGTCAGCTCAGGCCGGGCGGACCCCGGCCCGACCAACCCCCTGCGAGTGGCGCCAACCGCAACACACGCGTCGCGCGCGGCGCAGACGCCAGCGATGCGGCCTGCGCCCAAACCCGAACGGTCCGGGAGCGACGCTCGGCGACCTCGCGCAATACCCAACGAGCGCCATGCAGCACCGCCGCCAGCACGAGCCCTATGCACACCGCCGCCGGTATCGACCACCAGCCGCCATACCCGAAGATGCCCGCCCAGCCCGCCGGGTGTCCGGTGGCGAACAGCCCCTCGAGGAATTCCTGCGAGACATAGATCGCTAACAGGCACACCGAGCAGGCAAACCAGAGCCCTGTCAGCGACAACGTGTACCGAGGGAGCGACGTCTGAGCAGCGAACGCTCGACCCAGCGCGCGAAGGAACCCGCCCACGGCAAGCGCGATCAGCAGCACGATCCACGGCACCAGCGAATGAAGATACGAATGGCCCGTTCGCTGCAGTTCGCTGCCCGCACCGCCGCCGAACGCGAGCACGAACCGCAACTGGTGCACCGCAAACGCCGCCGGCGGCAACAACGCCACCTGCGCAAAGCCGCGAACCGCAGCGGAGCGACGAGCACGCGACAGCATCGCGCGTACGATAGCTCAGCCCAATCGACCGTTCGCGTCCATCGCCGCGGTCGGCCGCTGACGGCCCGCCCCTACAAACACGTCAGTTGGGCGGCGCGATCACATCGACGGCTGGGAAGTATGTCCTGATCCGGGCCGGATCGCGTGTCAGCAGCGAGAGGTCAGCAGCCTCAGCGTGCGCACCGATGAAGAAGTCCGGCAGTGGCACCGTCCGCTTCCCGCCGCCGCGGCGGTATGCGACGAACGCGCGCGAGGCGAGCCACGCGGCGGCCCACGGTAGGTTCAGGCCCAGATTAACCCTGTTGAACGTCCCGTCGAGGTTGGCGAGCACCATCCCGATCGGCGAATGCTCAAACCCTCCCCGCAGCAACTCCTCGCTGACCCGCACCGTGCGCTCGGTGTCCGCGCGCTGCCACGCCATCGCAAGCACGTTCGCGACACCGTGCAAGAACACGACATCGTCCTCAGAGAACCGCCGTTCGCGGCTGCTCGCCGCAAGCAACACGCCCCACGGCCGCTCCCGCGACCCGATCGCAACGCTGACGCTACTCCTCGCGGCGCTGCGCGTCAGGACCGCCGCCGGACGAAACCGCGCCTCGGTCAACAGATCGCCGGTGATCACCGTATAACCCGCCTGCGAACCCTCGCCCGCGCCGGCGTGCTGGCGGCCCAGCGCATCCTCCCCGACGCCGACAGCGGCGTGCACGACCAGATCCCCATCGCCCAGCAACTCCTCGATCGCGACGATCTCGACCGCCAACGCCCGCGCGACGCTGTGCACAGCGCGATCGATCAACGCCGCGAACGGCGGCGCGCCGAGCGCCTCAAACCCGAGCTCGGCGACCGCCTGCAACTGACGCTCACGCGCACGCAACCGCGCCAGCTCCAAAGCATCCGACCCGGACACGCCGCCGCCGGTCGCCGACGCACCGCGCGCCTCACCGGCGCGACCGCGGCTCTCCTGCACGCGAGAACCATCGCCCGCTTCCATCTCGCCCAACCGTACGGTCACCGCCCAGCAACAGCATCCGCCCGCCACTCGGATCTCCCGGCGCGCAAACTACGCAGTCACAGCACGACTCGCCTCGGTGCGCCACGAGAAACACGAGCGCCGACGGCCAGAGGTCGCCGCAGGTCGAAGGGTCCTCTTCTCTCGGAACCAGTCGTTTCCGGACACCAAGAGTAGGACCGGCCGGCCCTGTCCACAAACCCTCGTATACGAGACACCTCGGCTGCTGGACCCACTGGCTATCGGTCAGTTCCGCGTCGACGACGCGAGCCGCGCCCGCTCAGCGCGCTGGATCACGCGGTATACGGTCGCGCGGCTGACGGCGAACAGCTCGGCCAGCTCGGGGATCGAGTGTTCGCCCGTCTTGAGCAGCTTGATCAGGTGCGCCTGCTGGCCGGCCGACAGCTTCGGCGGCTTGCCCTTGAGCCGGCCCTTGGCCTTCGCGACGAGCATCCCCTCGCGGGTCCGCAGCGACAGCAGGTCGGCCTCGAACTCCGCGAACGTGGCGAGCACGTTGAAGAACATCTTGCCCATCGTGGGTCGCGCGGGTCATAGACCGTCGCGCCGAGCTGCAGGCGGGCGCCGCGCTGCTCAAGCTCGTCGGCGATCGCGCGCGCATCGGGCACCGACCGCGCCAGCCGGTCGAGCTTCGGCACCACGAGCGTGTCGCCGTCCCGCACAGCCGCGAGCGCCTGCGCGAGACCCGGCCAACCCCGGTGGCGGCCGGTCAGCCCGTGGTCAAGGTAGATCCGCTGCTCGGCGACGCCGAGCTCGCGCAGCGTCACACGCTGGGCAGCGAGATCCTGCCCGGCGGTCGAGCACCGGGCATAGCCAACAAGTTCGCCGGCCGCGATCGAGGATCGCTCGCGGCGAGTCGTGGCGGCTGCCATTACTGGCGGTATCCTTTCTGGTGAGCGCCAACACGAGCATCCACTCGTCGTTCTTCAGAGGGTCCGATCGGTCCGGTCGGGCCCTCGGCGTTTTCCGGGCGCCCCGGGCGGGCCCGGGGCCGACTCCCGCCCGGGGCTATGGTCCGGCGCGCTACCTGCGGCGCGTCAGTCGCTCGATGACGACCAACGCCAGCAGGAGGCTGAGCGCCAACACAAGCGCCTCGCTCATGTTGTCCTCCCTGCCCGGTAGGCCGGGAACCACGGGACCGGTCGGCCCCGCGCCGATCGCCGTGCAAAGAGGAACGCCTGGCCATACGCAGCATCGTGTCAGCCGCCTCGGACGGTTCGGTTAGCCAGGGGTCACGGCGAAAGTCATCGGACTGATCATCTGAGACGGCCAATCCCCAGGCATTACGGGCAACCGCGGCGCGGCGGCTGGCGCCGGCCTGGCGGTTCGCGGAGGGATCCCCAAACGAACACCCCGTAGCCGCTTGTTAGTAGACCCGAATTCCCGCCCTTGTGAGGCCGCCACGACAGGATTAGCGGACGATCCAGGTACCGTAGCCGTCCTCTAAGGTGACTTAGCCGCCGCCGTCGTGCGCGCTTCCCGCATCGCAAGTCGGCTGGCCTGGGGCCGGCTGCGTCATGCCGGGTAGTGCCCGGCCTCAAGGTCGTCGAGCAGGCTTGGACGGGTGGGTTGCCAGGCGAATCGCTCGCGGGTCAGTGTGCT
>JBEKRJ010000119.1:0-11209 GCA_049518835.1 Solirubrobacteraceae bacterium | reverse complement strand
CGGGCGTGACTACTTCAGATTCAGACGAGTAGCCTCTGCGACGTGTAGACCGTCATGTTCCGCGAGTCTGGCGCTATCTGGCGCTTTCTTCGACGGATCGTGTATGTATGCGTGTTGAGGCCCGCCGCTGGGGAGGCACAGAAGCTGCGCGGCGTTTGGGCCGCCCGGGTCAATGGAGGGAACCCCGGACGGCCCACCACGCCGACAGGGCCTGCACAAGCCGACCGGAGGATGCGCGCGTCATCGCATCCTCGACCCGGCGCACGCCCGGCACGTTCTAGCAGCGGTTCAGGTCAGCAAGATCGCGACACCGACAAATCGCGACTGTCTGCGGGCTGCAGCTGCAACTCTCACGGTGGAGCAATACTAATCGCTCTCCGCGCAATGTCAAGTAAGTCGATGTATTCGCTGGCCGCCCACGGCACGTAAACGCTTCAGTCGCACAGCGTCGGCGAGGATCTAGCCTAGCTCCGGCGACGAGGCCTGCTGCAACGGCGACCACGTCACGCGCACGGCTGCGGCCACCTGCAAGAGCTCTCGATGAATCGGCTCGATCGCTGTCTGGAGCTGCCCGCTGGGTGCCGTTCCCGCACCAGGGCGGGAACGGCACCCGGACCTCGTCCGGCGTTACGCGGTTCTCTCGGTTTCTCCTAGCTAGAAGGCCCCCTCGAACCCGGCGGTCTCCTCACTGGCCCAGGAATTCGGGATCGGCAGGTAGCCATTCGCCTTCAGCGTGGCCTGGCCGGGCTGCGAGAGCACGAACACCATGAACGTGTACAGCGTCCGGCGCTGATCTGCGGTCAGGCCGCCGATCGCATTCGCCGCGTACGTCGTGTTGGTCGTGCTCAGACCGGAGTACACCATGTCGTACGTCAGGGTGCAGATCGGCCACTTCGTGCTGCCGGGGACGTTGGTGATGTCCGATGGCGGAGTGACTCCCTGGCTGCCGTCCGCGCCGTCGGTCGCCCAGTTGGTCAGTGCGGGCTCGTCCGGGGTTCCACCGCTGTCGTCCAGTCCGACGAAGTCCGTCCCGCCGCCGCCGCCGGGCTCGTTGCCAGCGAACGATGTGTCGCAGTTGGGCGTGCCGGTGCCCAGCGTTGCGCTGGACCCCGGGAGCACTCCCGTCGTACCGCTGGTCGGGACGACCTCGGCGTAGAGCACGTCCGGCGTCGACTTCCAGTTCGAGAGGTCGCCGTACGTGATCCCGCCGCCGGTGACCTGCAGGGCACAGATCACACCCTTCGACGCGGTGTAGGTCGCCGGGCAGCTCGCGCCGCCACCATTCCCAAGGGCCGTCACCGGAGCGGTCACGCCGCCGCACGGATCAGCGGGGCTGCCCGGCCAGACGGTGTTGTTGTTGTAGGTGGCGAGGGTCGTCCAGGTGTTCGTCCCGTCGCACAGGACCCGCGAGCCATCGACCGAGCGCAAGTAGATCTTCACGCCCTGCGTCGTTCCCGCGATGTCCGCGCGAACGACGCGCGTGATCGGCTCGTTGCAGCCCGACCACGCGAATGTTGACGTCCCCGCGTCCGTGACCGCATCCCAGTTCGAGATGTCGCCCGAGAAGATCTTGGAGACCTCCGACGCTGACAGCTGGACCTGAGTCGCCGTCGTCGGGCAACCGCTGATCTGCGTGCCGTTCGGCTTGAAGTCCACGCCGAGGGCTTCCGCGTCGACGGCCACCGGGAACGACATCACCGGCGCCGCGGCGTTCGTCACCCCGCCGACCGTGCTCGGATAGCACGCCGGCCCGGCGTCCGCGCACCCGGGGTTGGGATCCGGCGTGTACGGCGGCGTGTACGCCGTCTGCGTGGGACCGTAGAACGTGTCGCAGCCGTTGGAGCCGTCCGCGGTCTCCACCGGGTCGAAATAGGGCCAGGCGGCGCCGTTCACTCCGGGGACATCCGCCCACAGCCACGGCATCGTGCCGGTGGCCGGCGTCTGGCTGCCATCGTTTTACGGGATCTCGGTGCCGCCGAACGCGTCGGTCCGGCACGCCACCGCCGCCAGGCCCTCGCCCGAGCCACGGGCGCCGGCGGTCGTGGCCGACGGGTAGTTGTCGACGACCATCGCCCCACCGGCGGTAACGGTACCGGTGGGGCTCGTATAGCTAGCGGGATCGCCCGCGTACTGCGGGGCGACAACGCCGCAGAAGTCGTCGGTGTAGGCGCCGATGAAGCCCTCGTTGAAAAGGCTGCCGTTGGCAGTGCCGGTGAACGCGTTTTGCTGCGCGTTGGAGCCGCGGCCGCTGATCTTTCCGTCGCTCGGTATACACGCGACGCCGGGGACGACGTTCGCCATGGCGGGCGTCGCCATCGCGAAGGAGCCGACGATCACCGCGCACGCGGCTAGCGCCACGCTGCGGGCCGTCAGCTTGTTTAGGAACCTACTACTGCGCATTTGATTGATGTCTCCTTATGGTTGTTATGGTTTGTGGGGTTAGACAATCCCCTCGTGTTTGGCCATTGCCCTCGGGGAGCCAAGGTCGGTGCGGCCGCTGCGATCGAGCGACGGGCGCGCTCAGATCAGATGGCGACGGCGCCGGCACGGGCTGCACGGCGCCGGCGAGCCCAGTGGGCGCGCGATGGGTACAAACTGGGCACGGCTGCTCCTTGTGGTCGTTCAGGGCTCGCGATCGCCCACCGACTCGATTGAGTAAGTCGGCTGCAATATTCCGACGAGGCCCGCAACCGGTGTGAAGATCCGGTGTCGCCGTGTGAACCTCGCGTGACCGGAATGTGTCGATGCCACCCGGGAGGGCGGCCGTCAACGCCATGTGTTCGAGTTATGTTCGAGACAACCTTGACAAGACCGCATCCCGGTCGATCACACCAGCCGGAGTCCGTCTTGTGAAGTCGGGCTCGCCCAGCACGGTACAGACACCTCTGTTCGTTCGATTGCCATCAAGCCTCCGATTCCCGACAAGGCGCGCGACGACCCGTTCATGGATCGCCCGCAGAGCGACGTCGTCTGACCATTTCCGGCAAATTCGATTTCATTAATGGAGATTACCAGCTGCAGGTCGATCCGTCTCGTTGCCGACTCTGTAGCCGATTTCCTCCGCCCCGCGGACGTGGCCACGTTCCGGGTTTCACATTATGTTCAGCGTCTATTCACGCAGCAATGATCGGTCCGTTCCGCTCTTCCGATCGACCCGACGCGTCCCCGGTCGCAGGCAGCAGTCCGCGCAGCACGGCGCCGCTTCACCGACTACGTCACCTTGATGGTAAGCGCGAGCGTGCTGGCCCGCTTGGCGCCGCGGCCCCGACTACTACCGCCGCTCACGGCGCCGATCACGCGTATGTGACGTAGACAAAAAGCCGCAGGGCCGTCGGCCTGCGCTGCTGTTTGAGCCATCGACGCCCGGAAGCGTTCAGCCTTACCACGATCGTAGTGTTTTTGCCCGCACCACCGCAGGCTTTGCCGTCTGCAACTGATCTCGCCACCTGTCGGGCCGTCCGCGCCTGCACGATCACTGCGCAGGCGCGGTCGCAACGGACACTGGGCGTCAGGCCGCTCTGTAACGTTCTCAGGCTGGCGCCCTCCGGTAGACGGACTGACAGTCCGTCGGCGCCGTTTACCGTCCTCACGCCCGCACTAATACGACCGGGCTTCACTGCTACGGGCAGGTTCTCGCGCAGAGTCTCGGATCCCGCCGTGCCCCCATGATCGTCGCTGCGGACACTGCGTCCGGTGCCGCCGCCACCAGAGACGCCGCCGCCACCAGAGGCGCCGGCGCCACCAGACGCGCCACCAGACGCGCCACCAGACGCGCCACCGGTCGCGCCGCCGCCACCGGTCGCGCCGGCGCCCGTGCCAGCGCCGCTGCCGTTGCTGGCGCCGCCAGGAGTCGCGCCGGTGCCGCTTGTGCCGGCGCCCCCGCCCGGCGCGCCGCCGCCGCCCGTGCTCGCGCCGCTACCGCCCGTCTCACCGTCATCGATCGTGAGCATCCGGGGCGAATCGGTCACCGGTAGCTGCACCACGATACTCGTGGCGCTCCTGGAGATGATGGTCGCCGGCTGATCGGTGCCGGTCAGCGGGTCGGTATAGGAGACGGTCGCGCCGGCACCATTCACGTTGCCGATCGTAAGCTGGTAGCTCTCCGCCGGCAGGTCATAAGGCGTTTGGCCGGGTGCCGGAAACGCAGTATATTCACGGGCCAGGTCGGTGGTGATCACGTATACCGCCGCCACGAACTTGTTCTCACTGATCTGGAAGGGATCGAACGCGAGCATGTCGCGGTCATACAGTGTCGGATGCGCGGCGGTCCCGTCGCCGAGGAACTGGTAGCCGTTGCTGTCGGTCGAAATCGCATCCAGGTCGAGCTGGCGAGGGTCGGCGATCGGCTGCGCACCTGCCAGGGTGGCAGTCATCCGTGCGACGGCCTGCATCGTCATTCCGCCCAGCTCCTCGGGGTTACTCGACGGGTCAGCGTCGACTGCGCTGAGGTACGCCTGCGGCACCAGTTGGCAGCAACCGCCGCCTTCGACCGCGTAGAGGTCTATCGCCTGCACGCCCTCCGACGCATAGGAGACGAAGAAGCGCAGCTCGGCCTTGGCCTGGTATTCCGGTATGTCGGAAGCTGGCATTCCCTCCTGCTCGGGCACGCCGACATCGAGGTTGGCTTCGGTTATCCAATTCGCTGGCGGCGTGCTTCCCGTAGGATGTGTATTTGCGCCGTGCGGCGTGCCGTAGATGCTCGTCGTGATCGGGCTCAGGTCGCGCATCAGCGTCTCGGTCTGGATTGCTGTCAGGAAGTATTCGGGGAAGTACACGCGGTAGCTGGGAACGAACAGGTCTTCCCAGCCGCCGTCGACCCACGTCCCTGAGGGTTGCCCGAGCGCGTCGACGGGTTGGACACCCGGGTTGTCGACCGTGCTCGTGGGGAAGTCGAGCGCCGGCGGGTAGGGATGGTGGTCGATCGCGGCCGTGCCCAGGGGAACAGTTGCTCCTGAGACCCACGGGATCGTGTTAGCGAACCCGTCGCCGACGCGCACATCCGTCAGCCCGTTAGCGGGGTCCTGAAGCATCTGAACGGTCCCTTGGAGAATCGCGCTGTCGATGTCCCCGGTGCTCCCCGGGTCAGCCACCTGTGTGTAGTAGTTCGTTTCGTCGAGGAAGTCGGACCCGAAAGTGAGCTCGTTCCAGACCTCAACGTCGAAATTATCGGAGCCGTAGACGCTCTTGACGAAGTCACAGACGCCCTTGACGTATGTGAGCCAACCGGTCATCGTCTGCTCGAACAGCGGATTCGGAGTCGTGCCGTCTGCCAGGTCAGGAGGCGCGAACGGCGGGTCAAGCAGCGTGTACGCCTGCACATCCCCGGCTGGGAGCGCGTTCGGCAGCGGTTGTGACAGAGTCGCGACACGATTGCTCGCGACGCTCGCGATCAGCACGCCCGGAGCGTCGTACGGACCCGCGAATCCAGTCAGGCCGGGAACAACGGAGCTGATGCTGGAGGCGTCCAGCGTGATGCTGGTTGAGCCTGCTGGTGCGGCAGCAGCGAGCGTCAGCGTCGGGAACAGCTCCGGCGTCGGCCGGCCACTGTTCGCGTTCAGCAGGATCAACGGGCGGAAGCCGTCCTCGCGCATCGCAGTGATGTAGGCAGCCTCCTGCGAGGGGTCGGCTAGTTGCGAGGGGTCGCTGTAGCTCATGGCGTCCCAGGGAATCTCGAGACGCTCACGGCGAAAGCCGCTGTCGGCCAGCAGCCGGGTGACGGACGGCGCTTCGGTCGGCGTGGCGTTCATTTGGATGCCGATCGCGTTCTGAAGCAGGGTCGCCGGTTGCGTAGTCAGCGAAGAGCGCCAGGGCTGCAGCCAGAATGACCTGTAGCCGAACGGGAGGTCGGTCAGTTGCGCCGAGTCAATTGGGTTGGTGATCGTGGTCCAGGAGTCAGCGGACGCTGCCGGCCCCAGAACTAGGGCCAAGATTGCGTAGAGCATGAGCGTCAGAAGCCCGGCTTCCAGGCGTCGCGGGCGGAGGGCGCGTCGGGCCGCGAACACTCGCACTGCGCGATTGCTCGCGGCTGAACGATGCGGTACTCCGGCTGGCTCGCCGCACGCGGCGGCGAGCGCATTCGAGCGATCGGCCACTCGGTTCGTCCTTGTCCCTTGCTTGCGCCCAGCGATTAGCCACTCGGACAATCGACGCCAGGGCGAACGACTTGAGAGTTGCGCCCCGAGCCCGGACGCCGATGGATCTCAGCTCACAATCCACAACCACAAGTATGGGGACGCGAGCTTCCAGGATGAACCAATAGCGCGGCGCTTCAGCCCACCCCCCCACTGCCGATAAACGGGCTCAATGATGGGTGGAAAGGGCTGCAGCGCATGGACGCGCATGATTTGAACGCCGCGCTCGGAGCTCCGCCGAACATCCGTGGCGCGTGCGCTTGCGAGCCGGCCGGCAGCTGCGCGCGCGAGCGCGGCGAGCTCGAGCAACTGCGCGCCAGCCGCGACCAGGCGATCGAGGCGTCGCGGTTGAAGTCGGCGTTCGTGGCCAACATGAGCCACGAGCTGCGCACGCCCCTCAACGGCGTGATCGCGATGTCCGAGCTGCTGCTCGAGACCAGCCTGAGCGGCGAGCAGCGGCAGTATGCGCAGGTCGCGCTTACGTCCGCCGAGGCGCTGATGGACGTGATCAACGGAATCCTCGACCTCCCGAAGATCGAGGCGGGCAGGCTCGAGGTCGTGACCGAGGACTTCTCGATCGCGCAGGCAGTCGGCGACGTATGCGAGATCATCGCCGCCAAGGCGCGCGAGCAGCGGGTAGCCCTGTCGGTGGCGATCGACGAGCGCGTCCCCGCGGTCGTGCGGGGCGACAGCGCCCGCGTCCGCCAGGTGCTGACGAACCTGGTCGGCAACGCGGTCAAGTTCACCACCGACGGGGACGTGACCATCAGCGTGTGCCTCCAGCGCGCGGGCGACGGCCTCGAGCGGCTGCGCTTCGAGGTCTCAGACACGGGCATCGGGATCGACGCCGACCAGCTCGAGCGCGTGTTCGAGTCCTTCTGCCAGGCTGATGCGACCACAGCCCACAGGTACGGAGGCACCGGCCTGGGTCTGTGCATCGCCAAGCAGCTGGTCGAGTTGATGGGCGGCGAGATCGGCTGCGAGAGCATCGCCGGAAGCGGCAGCACGTTTTGGCTCACGCTCGCCTGCGAGCGCGGCGCCGCTGCAGCGCCCGACCCCGCCGACGTCAGGCGCAGGCCGGCGTCCCTGCCGCGGATCGCCGCCGGCGCGAGCGTCGGCGATCGCGTGCTGGTCGCCGAAGACGACGCGGTCAACCAGTTCGCGGCGGTACGGCTGCTGGGCAAGCTCGGCTTCGCGGTCGACGTCGCGCGCGACGGGCGCGAGGCGGTCGAGATGAGCGCGCGCAATCACTACGCCGCCGTGTTCATGGACTGCCAGATGCCCGACGTCGACGGGTACACGGCGGCCCGGGCGATCCGGCGCGCCGACCCGGGCGACAGGCGCACGCTGATCATCGCGATGACCGCGCACGCGCTGGCGGGGGATCGCGCCAAGTGCCTGCCGCGGGGATGGACGACTACTTGTCCAAGCCGCTGCGACTGCAAACGCTCGCCGCCGTGATCGACCGCTTTGCGCAGCTGCGCCCCGCTCGCGAGCACTCGCTGTTTGATTCCAGCGCGTTGACGGAGCTCGGCGATCTCGCTGCCCAGGCCGCGCTCGTCGAGATGTTCATCGACCAGACCGCGGAGCGTCTGCCGGCGTTGCGCGGGGCAGTCGACGGTGCGGACGCAGCGCGCCTGGGAAGGCTCGCGCATGGCCTCAAGGGGAGCGCAGCGAGCGTCGGCGCCAACCGCATCAGCGCGCTCTGCGACGCCCTCTGCGAGCTCGCCAACACGGGCATCACGTCGCGCGCGGCCGAGCTGCATCTGCAGCTGTTCGACGCGTTCGCGGACACGAGCGCCGCGATGGGCGCGTACCTCGAGCAGACCGCACACCTCGAGCGCAAACCGCCGACGACGACCTAAGGACACGGAATGTCTACCCCACTCGCCGCCGGCCCTAGCGCCGTCGCCACCGCCGGCAGGCGGCCGCGCGTGCTGATCGCCGACGACGAACCCGTCGTCCGCGCCGCGATCACGGCGCAGCTCAACGGTCACTTCGAGATCGTCGGCCAGGCCGATGACGCCGACGGCGCGATCGCGATCGCACAGGACTGCCAGCCCGACGTGGCGTTGATCGACGTCGAGATGCGCCGAGCGCCTCCAGGAGGTGCTGGACCGCCGCAACCGCGATCAGGACGCCGTCGCGACCGTTCGCCGCGCAGCCGACGAGCGCTTCCGCGCCGCCTTTGATCAGGCCGGCATCGCGATGGGGATCGTGCCGCTGCAGGGCGCAAGCGCCGGACGGCTGATCGCTGTCAACGGCGCCTACGCGAAGCTGCTCGGGTTCGAGCCAGACGAGCTGCTAGGGCGCAACGCCGAGGGCTGGACCCACGCCGAGGACCTGCGCGAGAGCCTTGACGATCCACTCGCGGCGGTCGCCGCCGGCACCGCCGACCGGGTCCAGTACGAGGCACGTTTCATCGATCGCGACGGACGGATCGTATGGGCCAGCGTGACCGCCGCCGGCTTCTGCGACGAGGACGGCGTCAAGTCGGCGATCGTGCAGGTGGTCGACATCTCCGAGCGCAAGGGCTTCGAGGCGCGGCTGCAGTATCAGGCCGACCACGATCCGCTGACCGGGGCGTTCAACCGCCGCCGCTTCGACGAGGAGCTGCACGGGGCCTTGGCCCGCGCGCGGCGCTACGGCAACCAGGGCGCGCTGCTCGCGCTCGACCTCGACGGGTTCAAGTTCGTCAACGACTCGCTCGGTCACGGCGCCGGCGACGAGCTCGTCGTGCGGCTCTGCCAGACGATCCGCGAGGCGCTGCGCGACAGCGACGTCCTCGCCCGCACCGGCGGCGACGAGTTCGCCGTGCTGCTCCCCGAGGCGGACGAGGACACGGGGATGACGGTCGCGCTGCGACTGCTGGACGCGATCCGCCAGCGCGGCACGATCGTGCGGGGCAACGTCTGCGCGCAGGTCACGACGTCCGTCGGGGTGACGACCTTCGACGGCCTCGACGGCACGACCGCCGAGGACCTGCTCGTCGAGGCGGACATCGCGATGTACGAGGCGAAGGCGGCCGGCAAGGATCGAGCCCGCGCCTACCGCCGCGAGAGTGCGCGCCGGGCTCAGATCGCGACCCGGCAGGGATGGCTGACGCGGTTGCGCGACGCGATCGCCGGCGAGCAGTTGATCCTGTTCGCGCAGCCGATCGTGGCGCTGTGCGCCCCGAACAACAACCGGTTCGAGTTGCTGGTGCGGATGCCGGGCGAGGACGACTCTCCTGCATGCCTACGGCGAACAGGGGACCGAGCTGACCTTGTCGGTGAACCTGTCGCCGCGGACGCTCAACGACATCGACGTCGCGCGCGAGCTGCGTGAGCTGTTGCAAGACCGGCCGATCCGCGACGGCAGCCTCGTGATCGAGATCACCGAGACGGCTGCGATCACCGACGGCGAGTTCGTCAGGCAGCTCCCGAGCAACGCCGCCGATCAGCTGGTCGTGCGCGCCGTCGTCGACATCGCCGGCGGCCTCGGCGCCGGCACGATCGCGGAGTTCGTCGAGGACGAGCACACGCTGAAGCTGCTCAGGGAGTTCGGAGTCGGCTACTCCCAGGGTCACCACACCGGTCGCCCGGGGCCACTTCACGCCGTACTGCCCCCGTTGGCGCCAGACCCCGCGACGCCGGACTGCTGAGGGTCCGCGGGCCGACGGCCTCGCCGGCGCACCCGAGTCGGCGCGGTCCGTCAGCTGCGCATCTGCTCCAGCCGGCAGTCGCCCGGCGCCTTGTCCTCGCGCCAGCGCAGGATCTTGGTCCCGTGGCGGATGCGGCCGCCGCTCTGATGGTCGAAGGTGACCTCGACGACGAGCTCGGGCTGCAGCTCGATCCACTCGAGCTCCTTGTCGCTCTTCCAGCGGCTGGCGTCGCCGTGGCCGCGCTTGCCCGTCCGGTAAGCATCGAGCTTGCCGACTAGCGCCCGCTTCTCGCCCGCGCGCAGGCCCGACGAATGGCCGACGACGTGCAGCCGGCCGGCGTCGTCGTAGAGCCCGAGGATCAGCGAGCCGACCGTGTCTGGCTCCTTGCCCGGCCGGTACCCGGCGACGACCGCGTCGATCGTCCGCACGCGTTTGATCTTGACCATCCCGACCCGCTGCCCGGGGCGGTATGGCGCGCCCACCTCCTTGGCGACGACGCCCTCGCCGCTGTGCAGCCACGGCTCGGCCACGGCCGCGTCGCTGGTCAGCGGCGTCAGCCCAATCGGTGGACGCACGAGCGCCTCGAGCGCGGCCCGGCGCCTGGCGAACGGCAGCGCGAGCAGCGCGTCGTCCTGCTCGGCCAGCAGATCGAACGCGACGTACCGCGCCGGCGTCTGCTCGGCAAGCAGCTCGATCCGCGTCTGCGCCGGGTGGATGCGCTGCTGCAGCGCGTCGAAGTCCTGGCCGCCGTCGTCGGCGTCGCCGTCGGCGTCGATCACGATCTCGCCGTCGAGCACGTAGCGGCCGGGGGCGAACGCCAGCTCTGGGAAGTAGCGCGCGAGCGGCCGGCCGGCCCGCGACTGGATGTAGCACTGCTCGCCGTCGACGAACACGATCGCGCGAAAGCCGTCGTACTTGGGCTCGTATGACCACTGCTCGCCGAGCGGCAAGCCGGCGCGCGACCGCGCGAGCTGGGGCTCGACAGGAGGCTTCAGCGGCAGGTTCACGTCGCCGGCGATGCTAGCTGGCGGCGCCAGACCGGGTGCGGGCGCCCGATACGATCCGTCCATGTCCGAGCGGCACGCGACCGTGGCCGAGGAGGAGTACCTGGAGAGCCTCTACTGGCTGTTCGAGGCCGGCCTGCCGATGACCGGGGCGAACCTCGCGCGCGCGATGCAGCTTTCAGCCCCGACCGTGCACGAGATGCTTGGCCGCCTGCAGCGCGACGGCTACGTCGTGCGGAGCGCCGGACGCGGGGTCGACTTCAGCCCGGAGGGCCGCGAGCACGCCGAGCGGCTGGTCGGCCGCCACCGGATGATCGAACGCTTCCTGAGCGATGTCGTCGGCGGTCCCTGGGATGACGTGCACGAGGCAGCCGAACAGCTCGAGCACGCGATGACGCCGCGCTTCGAGGCCTACGTCCGCGCCGCGGTCG
>JBEKRJ010000118.1:0-9513 GCA_049518835.1 Solirubrobacteraceae bacterium | reverse complement strand
AAGCTCGTCAGCGACGCCGCCGCCGTTTGGAAGGCGGACGTCGTTGCCAAGGTCGCGCCGCCAACCGAGGAGGAGATTGCGCGCCTAGGTCCTGACAGCGTGCTGATCTCGTTCCTGCAACCGCTCACCAACGCCAAGGGCGTGAGCGCGATCGCAAAGACCGGTGCGACCAGCTTCGCGCTTGAGGCGGTGCCGCGGATCAGCCGCGCCCAATCGATGGACGCGCTCTCCAGCCAGGCGAACATCGCCGGCTACCGCGCAGCGCTGATCGGAGCACAGGAGATGGGCCGTTACTACCCGATGTTGATGACGGCCGCCGGCACGATCCGTCCTGCGACGGTGCTGGTGCTCGGCGCGGGCGTCGCCGGACTGCAGGCAATCGCCACCGCCCGCCGTCTGGGCGCGATCGTCCAGGGCTTCGACGTCCGCGCAGCGGTCAAGGAGCAGGTCGAGTCGCTCGGAGCCAGGTTCCTGGAGTTCGACCTCGGCGGCGACCTCGAGGGCACCGGCGGCTATGCGCGTGCGCTGACGCCCGAGGAGCAGGCACGCCAGCAAGAGCTGATGGCCGAGGCGATCGGCAAGGTTGACGTCGTGATCACGACCGCCGCGGTTCCCGGCCGCAGAGCGCCGATCCTGGTGACCGAAAAGGCAGTGGAGTTGATGAAGCCCGGCTCCGTGATCGTCGACCTCGCGGCCGAGAGTGGCGGCAACTGCGAGCTTTCGGAACCCGGCAAGACGGTCATCCGCCACGACGTGAAGATCATTGCGCCTTTGAACGTGCCGTCGACGATGGCCGAGCACGCCTCGCAGCTTTACGCTCGCAACATCCAGGCCCTCCTCGAGCTGATGATCAATGAAGAGGGGAACCTGGAGCTGGATTTCGACGATGAGGTGATCGCCGGAGCCTGCATCACGCGAGGCGGCGAGATCGTTCACGAGGGCGCGAAAGCGGCAGCCGCCGCAGCCGCGTCCTGATCTGGAGGAATCTATGAGCACCATCACGGAGATCGCGATCCTCGTCCTCGCTGCGTTCGTCGGGTTCGAGGTGATTTCGAAAGTTCCCAATACATTGCATACGCCGCTGATGTCAGGCACAAACGCGATCCACGGGATCGTGCTGCTCGGCGGCCTGCTGCTGATGTCCGAGTCCAGCGGTGTACTGGAGAAGGTGCTGCTGGTGATCGCCGTCACGTTCGGCACGATCAACGTCATCGGCGGCTTCGTCGTCACCGACCGCATGCTCGGCATGTTCAAACGCAAGGATCCGCCGAAGGAGGAGGGTCAATAGCCATGATTGGCACGATCTTCCTTCAGAGCGGCAATTTCATCGACGCTCTGTACATCGTCGCGTTTGGCCTGTTCATCTACGGGATGAGCGGCCTGACCGGGCCGCGCACCGCGGTTCGCGGCAACAAGATCGCCGGCGTCGGGATGGCGATCGCGGTGATCGCGGCGCTGCTGTCCAAGCATTCGGTGTCCGAACGCGTTGGCGGCACGGTTGTGCACGTCAGCCAAAGCGCTCTGCACGGGTCCTCGACCCCGTGGCTGATCGCGCTCGGGATCGTGCTCGGGACCGCGGTCGGGATCCCGGCGGCACGCAACGTGAAGATGACCGCGATGCCGCAGATGGTCGCGCTGTTCAACGGCGTCGGCGGCGGCGCGGTCGCGCTGATTGCGTGGATTGAGTACCGCCACCACTTCAGCGGTAACTACCCGCTGAAGGTGGAGATCCCGTCGCTGTTCGCGGCGATCGTTGGCTCGGTGTCGTTCTGGGGCTCGAACATCGCGTTCGGCAAGCTGCAGGAGATCCTTCCCGGGCGACCGCTCAAGCTCCCGGGAAACCTACAGGCGCTCGCCAACACCACGCTTGTGCTGATCGCGACCGCCAGCGCCGTGATCCTCGCCGCCGGCACGCATTCGCAGGCGCTGTTCATCCTCGGGATCCTCGTCTGCGCTGCGATCCTCGGCAACGCGATGGTGCTGCCGATCGGCGGCGCGGACATGCCGGTCGTGATCTCGCTGTTGAACGCGTTCACCGGGCTGTCGGCGGCCGCGACCGGGATCGCGCTGAACAACACCGCGATGATCGTCGCCGGGATGATCGTCGGCGCGTCCGGCACGATCCTCACCAACCTGATGGCGGTCGCGATGAACCGCTCGGTGCCGTCGATCATCGCCGGTGGGTTCGGTGGTGAAGTGGCGGCGCCGGCAGCCGGCGCGGCCGCCGACCGCGGTCCGGTGCGCGCGACCTCGGCACAGGACGTCGCGATCCAGCTCTCCTATGCGCGTCAGGTCGTGATCGCGCCCGGTTACGGGATGGCGGTGGCGCAGGCGCAGCACGCGGTGCGCGAGCTCGAGAAGGCGCTCGAGGCCAAGGGCGTGACGGTCAAGTACGCGATCCATCCGGTCGCCGGCCGAATGCCCGGTCACATGAACGTGCTGCTGGCCGAGGCCGATGTGCCGTACGACCTGCTCAAGGAGATGGACGAGATCAACCCGGAGTTCCCGCGCACGGATGTGACCCTGGTGATCGGCGCCAACGACGTCACCAACCCGGCGGCGCGCTCAGATGCCAGCTCGCCGATCTACGGGATGCCAATCCTCGATGTCGACGGCTCCGGCTCGGTGATCGTGCTCAAGCGCTCGATGGCGTCTGGGTTCGCCGGGATCGACAACCCGCTGTTTTACGACCCGAAGACGATGATGCTGTTCGGTGACGCCAAGAAGTCGGTGAGCGAGATCACGACCGAGGTGCATTCGCTGTAGCGCCCCCCTGCGGCTGTTCTGGGGGAGCACAGATCGCACGGGGCGCGCCCGCGCCCCGTGCGGCGTCTTTCACGTCATGCAAACCCGCGCCCGTGGAGGAGGTGGTCGATTCGCCCAGCGGCGCGACGTCAAGCGCCCCGACGGGCAGCTCGGTGTTCCCGCTCCGTCCGATCTCCGAGGTGCTCGCGCCGAGCGACTGGACGCTTAACCCGCCGCAACTGAGCGGCCCACAAGCACTACGCTGCGCCGGCAATGGACGAGCTTCGCGACAGCGGCTCCGCGAGCCGATGATCGCGCCGGCGCGGGAGCTCCGGGCCGGGCGGCGGACGCTTGCGCTCGGCGGCCGCCCGTGGCTGATGGGGATCGTCAACGCGACTCCGGACTCGTTCTCCGACGACGGCGCGCACGACTCCCTGGAGGAGCGGGTACAGCTCGCCCGCTCGCTGCTGGCGGCGGGCGCCGATCTGATCGACATCGGCGGCGAGTCGGGCGTGACGAGCCGGCCGCCCGTCGATCCCGACGAGGAGATCGCGCGCGTCGTCCCGCTGATCGCGCGCATCGCCGGCGACCTCGGCGCGCTCGTCTCGGTCGACACTTACAAGCCGGTCGTCGCGGAGGCGGCGATCGCCGCCGGCGCCTCGATCGTCAACGACGTCAGCGCCCTGCGCGACCCTGAGCTCGCCGACGTCTGCGCCCAGGCCGGGGCGGGGCTGGTGCTGATGCACACGCGCGCCGCGCCCAAGCAGAAGCTGCTCGATCCCTCCTACGACGGGCGAATCGTCGCCGATGTCAGCTCGTTCCTGCGCGAGCGCGTCGCGCTGGCGCTGGCAAGGGGCGTCGCGCCCGAGCAGCTGATGCTCGATCCGGGCCCCGATTTCGGCAAGACCCCGGCCCAGACCGTCGATGTGTTGATGCATCTGCGCGAGCTGCACGCGTTCGGGCGACCGTTGCTGCTGGCGGTCTCGCGCAAGGACTTCGTCGGTGCGATCTGCGGGCGGGCTCCCCGCGCCAGGCTCGCCGGCTCGCTTGCGGCGATCGCGCATGGGGTCGACGCCGGCGCGCACGTCCTGCGCGTCCACGACGTGGCGGCGGCCGCAGACTTCCTCGCGGTCGCGGACACCCTCGCGGGACGCGTCGCGGTCGATCCCGGGCTGCGGCTCGATCAGGAGTTGATGCGCGAGCAGCGCATCAACTCCTGATCGAGCCGATGCGCGAGCGACTTACGCCCCGCCGCGCCGGCCGCTAGATTGAATCGTGCAAGTCGCTGGTCGCTGCCCCGACGCGACCGGAGCCAACCGATATCCGCCCAAGGAGGTCACTTATGTCCGTCGTCGACCGTGCCGCGCTCGAGGCCAGCCCGCTCGCAGACCTACACGCGATCGCATCGGAGCTCTCGATCGATGGCTACCGGCGCCTGCGCCGGCCCGACTTGATCGCCGCGATCCTGCGCAAGCAGGGCGGCGACGAGGGACCCGACGAGCAGCCGGAAGCGGCTGAGGCGCAGCCCCCCGGCCTGGACAGCCACGGCGAGCCGGAGGCGGGCGGTGAACCCAAGGCTGCAGCGTCGGGCAGCGCGCAGACGGCGGCCGAAGAATCCGACGCGGCTGAGGAAGCGGGCGTGGCCGAGGAAGCAGGCGCGGCCGAGGACGCAGGCGCGGCCGAGGAGGCAGGCGTGGCCGAGGAGGCTGGCGCGGCCGAGGAAGCAGGCGCGGCCGAGGAGGCTGGCGCGGCGGAGGCCGAGACGGATGATGGGTCGGCCGCGGCACCGGCGGGCGCTGGGGGGACCGAGGCCGGCGCCGAGCCGGCGGCGGACGAGGATGACAGCTCGCGACCGGACGCCGGCGTGGTCGTCGAGGAGCTTCGCGTCCACGACGACGAGCGGCCGAGCGCGCGTCGCCGGCGCGGGCGCCGGGGTGGAAGGGGTCGTGCCGGCGGCTTGGAGGCGGCCGTGCGCGACGAGGCAGCCGCGCTCGAACAGGCGTCGGAGCCACGAGCACCGCTGGCGCGGGTCGATGAGCGCGCACAAGAGCCGGAGGCCGAGGCCCCGGCCGAAGACCAAGACGCCGTCGAAGGGGTCGTCGAGCTGCTGCCAAACGGCTCGGGCTTCGTGCGTGTCGCGCCGCCTGATCCGTCCGACGACGACGTGTACATCTCCGCCGCCCAGGTCAAGCGCTGCGAACTGGTGTCCGGCGACCGCGTCGCCGGCCCGCGGCGGACGCCGCGGCGCTCGGAGCGGTTCGCCTCACTGGTGCGAATCGACACGATCAACGGCCGCAGCGCCGAGGAGGTCGCCGACAGCGCACGGTTCGACGATCTGCCGGCCGCGTTTGCCAGCGAGCGCTTCCGGCTTGGATCCGAGGATCCGACAATCAAGGCGATCGAATGGCTGACGCCGTTCGGCAAGGGCTCGCGCGTGGCGATCGTCGGCGGCCCCCGCGCCGGCAAGAGCGAGGCGCTGCGCCGACTCGCGGCCGCGCTGGTCGACCACGACGAGCTTCAGGTGCTGGTGGTGCTCGCCGGCGTGCGGCCCGAGGAGGTCTCGGCCTGGACGCAGGACGCACCGGAACCCGCGGCTGCGATCAGCTTCGCGGCATCCCCGGATGCCCAGGGCCAGACCGTCGAGCGCGTGATCGACCAGGCGCGACGGCTGGCCGCGCGCGGTGCGGATGTCGTCGTGCTGATCGACACGCTCGCGTGGCTTGCGCCTCACACGGCGCGCAAGGCGCTCGCGGCCGCGCGCAAGCTCGTCGACGGCGGCTCGCTGACGGTGATCGCAACCCTGGGCGAGGAGGTCGGCGGCGAGACGACCGTGATCGCACTCGACACCAAGCTGGCGAGCATCCATCGCTTCCCCGCGCTCGACATAGAAGCGAGCGGCACGGTCCGCCCCGAACTGCTCGTCGGCGACGCCGGGGCGGAGGCGATCGCGCGGGCCAGGGCGGAGGCGATGGAGGACTAGTCGTGCATCGGATGTGCCGTAGGCGCATCAGGGCATCATTCTGTCGATGGTGTAGTACGCGCTCAATACGCCGTGCAACGTGAGCGGTGTCGTGGCGAGGCCTTGTAGAACGGCTCGCCGCCGCGCGTCCACAACGCGTGGTCGATCTCAGCCGCGCAGGCGCCGGGGCGCTGCGCGGCGATCAGCTCGACCGCGTGGACCGCGCAGGCCCTGATCTCAACTTCCTCGGGCGAGCCGTGGGCGATCAGCTCGCCGCGGTCGATCCGTGCCACCAGCTCCGGTTCGAGGCGCAACACGCCGTCGAGGCGGAGCACATGTGGGACGAGGTTGTCGGCGAACATCGTCAGATGCTGCAGGTCGTCAAACGCCGCCACGCCGGCGCGCTCCAGATCGGCAGCGGCGATCTGGGCGCGTTTGAGAAACGGGACCTCGAAGCCCATGTAGGTGGAGCGATCGGCAAACGACCGCCACCGGCCGAGCATCGTCGTCAACTCGACCGCCGACCGCCCCGCGGCGTCGACGAGGGCGCTGAAGCGGCCGTCGAACGCTTCGCCGACGCGCGTTCCGAGATCGCGCAGCGAGCACGCGAACAGCGCCATCAACTCGTGCTCGGGGTCCTGGCGCAGCGCCGCGGCGACCTGCGCGGCCTCGACCTGCGCGAGCTGGCTCGCGGTCCATGGCCCGATCGAGGCGAATTGCTCGCGGACCCCGAGTGCGATTGTGAAATAGCCCGAGCGACGCTCGCGCTTGCGCAGCGTCGGGAACCATCCCGAGCCGAAGTTGATCGCGTCGAGCGTCAGCCAGAATGCTGCCAGCTGCTCCCGGCCCCCGGGGAGCTGCTGTGCGCCGGGGTCGGGATCAGCTGCCGGATGTGTCGTTCGTGGCAGGCTCGCGGCGTACGGCTCGATTGCCTCCTCGACGATCGAGACGTGGCGCGCCAGCGTCGGCACCCGCGCGCAGGCTGCCCGAAGCTCGTCGAGCACGTCGCTCATTGCCTTTGCAGGATGACGGACGACAGCGACGACCACCCCGGCCTTCCGCGACAACCGACCCGGCCGCTACCGTTGAGCGCACCGCGATGGCTTCCGCGACAACCGACATCGACACCCTGCTGGCCGGCCTCAATGCGCCTCAACGCGAGGCGGTCACCCACGGTGACGGCCCGCTGCTGATCCTCGCAGGCGCCGGCTCTGGCAAGACGCGCGTGCTGACGCACCGGATCGCCTACCTGCTCGCGACCGGGGCGGCCAAGCCGAACGAGATCCTCGCGATCACCTTCACGAACAAGGCGGCGGGGGAGATGCGCGACCGCTCCGAGCTGCTCGTCGGGCGCCGCGTGCGGGCGATGTGGGTGATGACGTTCCACTCGGCCTGCGCGCGGATGCTGCGCGCGCACGCGGACCGGCTCGGCTACACGCGCCAGTTCACGATCTACGACCAGGCGGACGCGCGCCGGCTGATCAAGCGCTGCCTGGACGAGCTCGGGATCGATCCCAAGCGCTTCACCCCCGGCGCGATCCATCACCAGATCTCGGACGCCAAGAACAAGCTCCGCGACGCCGACGCGTATGGTCACATGGTCGGGTCGTTCTTCGAGCAGACGGTCGCAGACGTGTTCCGCAGCTACGAGCACGAGCTGCATCGCATGAACGCGATGGACTTCGACGACCTGCTGGTGCGCGCCGTCAACGTCCTGGAGCTGTTCCCGGAGGTGCGCGAGCGCTATGCAACCGGATTTCGCCATGTGCTCGTCGACGAGTACCAGGACACCAACCATGCCCAGTACCGCTGGCTGCAGCTGCTCGCTGGCGAGCACCGCAATCTGATGGTCGTCGGCGACGATGCTCAGTGCCTTGTCGAAGGAACGCTCGTGACGATGGCTGACGGAACCCTGTATCCGATCGAGGACGTCGCCGCTGGAGAATGGGTCCTGTCGGGGCATGGAAGCGGCGACTTCCGACCCTCCAAGGTGCTCGCCACGCATCGTTCCGAGCAAGCTGAGGGCATCGCGATCACGACCGCTTCCGGCCGACGGATCGTCAGCACGCCGACGCACGTTCATTTCGCCGGCTATCTGCTCGGCCACACGCTCCAGTTATCCACATACACGAAGACCGAAGTACAACGTCGACGCGTCGCGATCGCGCTCTGCGGCGACCGGCGCGGCCGCTCGCCGATGCATCGGATCGCCTTGTTCGGCGACGACGAAGGGGACAGGCGGACGCTTCGAGATCTCGGTCTCAGTGTGCGGCCGGCCCGCCGCGGATCCGATCGTTGGCGATTCGAGGCCGTCTGCAAGGACATGCGCACGATCCAGCAGCTCGCGCAACGAATCGGCGCTGCGCTCGGTGACGTGTCAATCCGGCCGACCGCGCGCCTCGGCTCGGATGTCGATGGATTAGCGGGCAATGCGCTTCCGTTCACGCCAGCCTCGTCGGTCCGCCCAGGGATGGTCATGTTCGACGCGCAGGGACGCTACGACGTCGTCGACTCGGTGCAACGCATCTGGCTCGATCGTCCCGTGTACGACCTCGACGTCGAGAACACCCACAACTTCGTCGCCAACGGGATCGTCACCCACAATTCGATTTACGGGTTCCGCGGAGCCGACATCCGCAACATCCTCGATTTCGAGGACACGTTCCCGGACGCCCACGTCGTCAAGCTCGAGCAGAACTACCGCTCGACGCAGACGATCCTCGACGCCGCCAACGCTGTGATCCGCAACAACCGCGCGCAGAAGCCCAAGTCGTTGTGGACCGAGGTCGGTCAGGGCGACCCGATCAAGGTACGCGAGCTCGATGACGAGCACGCCGAGGCGCGGTTCGTCGCGGGCGAGCTACAACGGCTGACCGACGAGGGAGCGTCGCGCGCCGACTTCGCCGTCTTCTACCGCACCAACGCGCAGTCGCGGGTGCTGGAGGACACGCTCGTGCGCGCCGAGATCGCCTATCAGGTGGTGGGGGGCACGAAGTTCTACGAGCGCGCCGAGATCAAGGACGCGATCGCGTACCTGACCGTGCTCGTCAACCCCCAAGACGCCGGCGCGTTCACGCGGATCGTCAACGCACCGCGCCGGGGGATCGGCGCGACCTCGATCTCGCGCCTGCTTGCGTACGCGAACACGCTCGGCAGCTCGATCTGGGACGTGGCGGCCGAGCCAGAGCAGGTTCCGAGCCTCGGACCGCCGGCGATCAAGGCGCTGAGGCGGTTCATGGGGACGATGCAACGGCTGCGCGAGCGGGCCGACGGCGGCACGCCGATCTCTAAGCTGCTCGACGAGACGCTCGAGGAGACCGGCTACCTGGAAGCGCTCAGGGCCGAACGGACGATCGAGGCGCAGGGCCGGATCGAGAACCTGCAGGAGCTGATCAACGTCGCGATCGAGCACGACACCGGCGCCGGCGAGCAAGCATCTTCGCTGGCGGACTTCCTGCAGCAGATCGCGCTGATCTCGGACGCCGACACGCGCACCGACGATGACGGCTTGGTGACGCTGATGACGCTCCACAACGCCAAGGGCCTCGAGTACCCAATCGTGTTCATCATCGGTTGCGAGGAGGGAGTGTTCCCGCACTCGCGCGCACTCGACGAAGGCGGCCTCGAGGAGGAGCGGCGGCTTTGCTACGTCGGGATCACCCGCGCCGAGCGTGACCTGTACCTGACGTACGCTCGCACGCGCACCGTGTTCGGCGCGCGGAACGCCGGCGGCCCGAGCCGCTTCGTCAGCGAGGTCCCCGACACACTCACCGACCGCGAGCAGCAGCGCTTGCGGCCCGGGCTCGGTG
>JBEKRJ010000117.1:0-12403 GCA_049518835.1 Solirubrobacteraceae bacterium | reverse complement strand
CTCACCCGCCAGCCCGCGGAAGAAGGCGCGCCCGCGGGTGGCGCCGTACAGGACGGTGTTGCCGACGATCATGTTCTCCTCGGCGCGGAACATCGCCGTCTCGGGCGGGCGCACGCAGACGGTGCCGCCCGACAGCCCCTTGCCGGTGTAATCGTTGGTCTCGCCGCGCAGCGTGAAGGTGACGCCGGGCGCCAGCCAGGCGGCGAAGCTCTGGCCCGCCGAGCCCGAGAACGAGATCTCGATCGAGCCGTCCGCAAGCCCGTCGACGCCGTGGCGGCGCGCGATCTCGCCCGACAAGATGCCGCCGACGGTGCGGTTGACGTTGCGCACCGGGACCGGACCGAAGCGCACCGTGTCGCCGCGTTCGAGTGCGGGCGTGCAGCGGCGCACGAGCTCCCAGTCGAGCGCGTCGTCGAGCACCGGCACCTGTGGGCGCACCCGGCGGCGCGGCGTCTCGGGCGGCAGCTCGGGGCTCGCGAGGACCATCGACAGGTCCACGCCCCGGGCCTTCCAGTGATCGATCGCGTCGGCCATGTCGAGCAGCTCGGTGTGGCCGATCAGCTCGTGCATGCGCCGGATCCCGAGCGAGGCCATGATCGTACGCGCCTCCTCGGCGACCAGCATCAGGAAGTTGACCACCTGCTCGGGCGTGCCGCGGAACCGGCGGCGCAGCTCGGGGTCCTGGGTCGCGACGCCGACCGGGCACGTGTTGAGGTGGCAGACGCGCATCATGATGCAGCCCATCGCGATCAGCGGCGCGGTCGAGAAGCCAAACTCGTCCGCGCCCAGCAGCGCCGCGACGATCACATCGCGGCCGGTCCGCATGCCGCCGTCGACCTCGACCGTGATCCGCGATCGCAGGTCGTTGAGCAGCAGCGTCTGCTGGGTCTCCGCGAGCCCGATCTCCCACGGCACGCCGGCGCCGTGGATCGACGACTGCGGCGAGGCGCCGGTGCCGCCGTCGAAGCCGGCGATCGTGACGTGGTCGGCGTTGGCCTTGGTGACGCCCGCGGCGACGGTCCCGACGCCGACCTCGGACACGAGCTTGACCGACACCGACGCCCGCGGGTTGGCGCAGCGCAGGTCGTAGATCAGCTGCTTGAGGTCCTCGATCGAGTAGATGTCGTGGTGCGGCGGGGGCGAGATCAGCCCCACGCCGGGGGTCGAGTTGCGGATGTTCGCGATGTAGGCGTCGACCTTGTGGCCAGGTAGCTGCCCGCCCTCGCCCGGCTTGGCGCCCTGGGCCATCTTGATCTGCAGCTGATCTGCGTTGACGAGGTAGTGCACATGCACGCCGAAGCGCCCGGACGCGATCTGCTTGATCGCAGACCGGCGCATGTCGCCGTTGGGATCGGGTGTGTAACGCGCCGGGTCCTCGCCGCCTTCGCCGGTGTTGGACTTGGCGCCGATCCGGTTCATCGCGATCGCCAGGGTCTCGTGCGCCTCGCGGCTGAGCGCCCCGAGCGACATCGCGCCGGTCGTGAACCGCTTGACGATCTCGGTGGCGGGCTCGACCTCGTCGAGCGCGACCGGCTCTCCCGCCGGGCGCAGCGCCATCAGGCCGCGCAGCATGCCCTTGCGGCCAACCTCCTCGTTGACCAGCCGCGCGTACTCGGCGTAGATCTCGCGCGGGTCGCCTACCGTCGGCTTGCCGGCGCCGTTGCCGTTGCCCGTCGGCGACGTCGCCGGCGCGGCGCCATGGGCAGCGTGCTGGAGCTTGGCGATCGTGTCCGGGTTCCACGCGTGCAGCTCGCCGTCGCGGCGCCACTGCAGCACGCCCCCGACCGGCAGCACGTCGCGGGCGGTGCGCGGGTAGGCGCGGAAGTGGCGCTCCATCGCCTCGGTCGCGAGCACGTCGAGCCCGATCCCGCCGATCCGCGAAGCGGTGCCGGTGAAATGCTGGTCGATCAACTCGCGCTCGAGGCCGACGGCCTCGAAGATCTGCGCGCCGCAGTAGGACTGGATCGTCGAGATCCCCATCTTCGAGATCGTCTTCATCAGGCCCTTGCCGATCGCCTTGACGATCCGCTTCTCGGCCTCTTCGCGATCGAGGTCGAGCGGCAGCAGCGAGCGGTCGGCGAGCTCGTCGATCGACTCGAACATCACGTACGGGTTGATCGCCGCCGCGCCGTAGCCGATCAGCGTCGCCATGTGATGGATCTCACGCGGTTCGCCGGACTCGATCACGAGCCCCGTGCGCAGGCGCGTTCCCCGGCGCACGAGGTGGTGGTGGACGGCGGCAACCGCCAGCAGCGACGGCATCGCGACCCGCTCGGGGCCGAGGTTGCGATCCGACAGGATCAGGATGTTGGCGCCGTGATCGACGTAGTTGGCCGCCTCCCCGCACAGATCGTAGAGGCGGATCTCCATCCCGTCGCGCCCACGCTCGATCGGCCAGGTGATGTCCAGCGTCGCCGCGTCGAACACGTCGTGGGAGACCTGGCGCAGCTTCTCGAGCTCGTGGTTGCGCAGGATCGGCTGGTCCATCACCAGCTGGTGCGCCTGCTCGGGCGACTCGCTGAGCAGGTTGACCTCGGCGCCGACGCCGGTCTGCAGGCTCATCACGACGTTCTCGCGGATCGGGTCGATCGGCGGGTTGGTGACCTGCGCGAACAGCTGCTTGAAGTAGGAGAACAGCGGCGGCTGGCGATCAGACAGGACCGCAAGCGCCGCGTCTGCGCCCATGCTCGCGACCGGCTCCTCGCCCTTGGCCGCCATCGGCGCGATGATCAGCTTGAGATCCTCCTGCGAGTAGCCGAACGCGAGCTGGCGCGAGCGCAGCGGCTCGATCCGCGGCGCGCGCGGGTCGCGATCGGGGAGGTCGTCGATGTGCACGACCGACTTCTCGTACCACTCGCGGTAGGGCTTGCGGCGCGAGACGCGCAGCTCAGGAACACCTTGCCCGGCGCGAGCCGGCCCTTGCGCTGGATGTGCTCGGGGGCGATCGTCGCGACGCCGGTCTCGGACGCCAGCACGACGTAGCCCTCGGTGTCCTGCACCCAGCGGCCGGGGCGCAGGCCGTTGCGGTCAAGCACCGCGCCGGCCAACCGCCCGTCGGTGAACACGACCGCGGCCGGACCGTCCCACGGCTCGATCAGGCACGAATGGAAGTCGTAGAAGCCCTTCACGTCGGGATCGAGGTCGCGCCGGGTCCGGTAGGCCTCGGGGATCATCATCATCACCGCGTGCGGGATCGAGCGGCCGCTGAGCACCAGCAGCTCGAGCACGTTGTCGAAGATCGCGGAGTCCGAGCCGCCGTCGCGCACGACCGGGATCACCTTGTCCACGTCGTCGCCAAACAGCTCCGACGCCAGCTGCGACTCGCGCGCGCGCATCCAGTTGATGTTCCCGCGCAGCGTGTTGACCTCGCCGTTGTGGGCGATCATCCGGTAGGGGTGCGCGAGCTCCCAGCTCGGGAACGTGTTGGTCGAGAAGCGCGAGTGCACGAGCGCGAGGCGCGAGGCGACGCGCGGATCGCGCAAGTCGGTGAAGAAGCGCGGCAGCTGCGGCGCGGTCAGCATCCCTTTGTAGACCATCGTCTTGGAGGAGAAGCTCGGCAGCGCCACGTCGGGACCGGCGGCGCGCTCGACGACGCGGCGAATCACGTACAGCTTGCGCTCGAACGCATCCTGCGTCGTGATCTCGGGCGAGGCCTCGATCAGCACCTGGCGGATCGCAGGCGCCGCCAGCGCGGCGATGCGCCCGACGTTGCGGTCGTCGACGGGCACGTCGCGCCACCAGATCGCGCGCTGGCCCTCCGCCTCGATCTGCTCCTCGATCAGCCGCTCGATCAGCTGGCGGCGCTCGGTCTCCTTGGGCAGATAGCAGACGCCGACGCCGTAGCGCCCCGGCGGGGGCAGCTCGACGCCCGCCACCGCGCGGAAGAACGCGTCGGGGACCTGCAGCAGGATCCCGGCCCCGTCGCCGGTGTTGGGGTCCGCCCCCTCGGCGCCCCGGTGCTCGAGGTTCTCGAGCGCGTCGAGTGCCTTCTCGACGACCGCGTGGCTGGCTTCGCCCCAGAGCTTGGCGACCAGCGCGATGCCGCAGGCGTCGTGTTCGTTTGCAGGGTCGTAGAGGCCGATGGCCCCCGGCGGAGCGTAATGGTCGGTCATGGGCGAGGAGGCCGGGAGCGCGAGGTGGCGTCCGCATCCCGGCGATGCAGACCCGCAAAGCGTATCAGTGGCCGTCCTCGCGGCTTGGGGCTCCGTCGGCCCTTGGCCTTCGCGGTCAGCCCTTGGCCTTCGCGGCCGGGCGCTTGGCCGGCTTGGGCGCGCCGTCCTTCGCCGCAGCGCGAGCCGAGCGCTTGGGCGCGGGCTCGTCGGCGTCGCCGGCGCGAACAGCGGCGAGGCTCGCCTCGAGCGCCGCCATCAGGTCGGGCACCGGCGCCGGCTCCTCGGCCTGCGGCTGGACGGCGATCTGCTCGCCTGACGCCTTGCGCTCGATCAGCTCGAGCACCCGATCGCGGTAGTCGTCGCGGAACTTGGCGGGCTCGAACTCGGCCGACAGCGACTCGATCAACTGCTGGGCCATCGTCAGCTCGCGCTGCGTCGCCTGCGACTGGCTGACGGCGTCGAGCTCGTCCAGGCGGTCGGGCGCGAGCACCTCGTCGCCGAACAGCATCGTCGTCAGCGCCAGCACGTCGCTGCTCGGGCGCAGCGCGCACAGCTGCTGCTTGGAGCGCAGCACGACCTTGCCGATCCCGACCTTGCCCGCTTCGCGCATCGCGTCGAGCAGCAGCCGGTAGGCCTTCGCCCCTCCCGCCGTCGGCGCCAGGTAGTAATTGTGGTCGTAGTAGATCGGGTCGATTTCGTCGAGCGCGACGAACTCCTCGATGTCGATCGTGTGGGTCGCCTTGGGGTCGAGCGCGTCGAGCTCCTCGGGCTCGATCAGCACGTAACGGTCGGGCGTGATCTCATAGCCCTTGACGATCTCCTCGAAGGGAACCTCGTCGCCCGTCGTCGGATCGACCCGCTTCTGGCGGATCCGCGCCCCGGTCTTGCTCGACAACTGGTGAAAGCGGACCGCCTTGGGGGATGTCGCGCTATAGAGCTTGACCGGCACGTTCACCAATCCGAAGCTGATTGCGCCTGACCAGATCGCGCGCGCCATGACCGCTTTGTATAGCGAATGCCCTGCGCGATCAAGCGCTGAGTGCGGTCTTGCGCACAATCGATCTCACGTCATCGCAGGCCGCCGCGTTAGCAACCGGTGACCCTGCCCCCGTTTCAGCGGCTGCTGGACGCTCACGGGCGCGACCTGCATCGGTTCCTGGTCGCCACCGTCGGCCCGGCCGCCGCCGACGACTGCTACCAAGAGACCTGGCTGGCGGCGTTGCGCGCCTACCCGCGGCTGCGCGACGCGTCGAACCTGCGCGGCTGGCTGCTGACGATCGCGCATCGCAAGGCGCTGGACCACTTCCGCGCCCGCGCCCGCGCGCCGCTCGCGGTCGGCGAGCTCGACGACGGCGCGCTCGGCGCCGCGACCGTCACCGCGCCGGCCGGACACGACGACGACCTGTGGGCGCAGGTGCGCGGGCTGCCGCCCAAGCAGCGCGTCGCGCTCGCCTTGCGGTTCGTCGCCGACTCGCCCTACGCCGAGATCTCGGCGGCGATGGGGACCACCGAAGAGGCCCCCCGGCGCAACGTGCACGCGGGCCTCAAGCGACTGCGTAGGGAGTATCAGCGATGACCGATCCACTGCAGCGCGAGCTGCGCGACGCCCGGGATCGGGACCCGGAGCGGCCGCTGCCCGAGCTCGCCGCGGCGGCCGCGGCGGCGGGCCTGCTCGACGTCGCCTACGCCACGCTCGACTCGCCGCTGGGCACGCTGCTGCTCGCAGCCACGCCGCGCGGCCTGGTCCGAATCGCGTACCTCGACGGCGGCGACGAGGACGCGGTGCTGGCCCAGCTCGCCGCCCGCCTGTCGCCGCGGGTGCTGGCCGCAGCGGGCAAGCTCGAGCAGCCGCGCCGCGAGCTCGACCAGTACTTCAGCGGCGCGCGGCGCGGCTTCGAGCTGGCGCTCGACTGGGAGCTGACCGGCGGCTTTGGCCGCAGCGTGTTGCAGGCCACCGCCCGGATTCCGTACGGCTCGCGCTCCAGCTACAAGCAGGTCGCCGCCGCCGCCGGCAGCCCGCGCGCGTTTCGCGCCGCGGGCAACGCGCTCGGCGCCAACCCGCTGCCGATCGTCGTCCCCTGCCACCGGGTCGTGCACGCCGGCGGCGACCTGGGCGGCTACACCGGCGGCGTGGAGCGCAAGCGAGCGCTGCTGGCGATCGAGTCCCCCGCCGGCGCCTGACGGGGCGCCGGGCGCTGGCGCACATGGCCGCGACGCTTGTAGGGTATCTCACGAGCGTGGACCCGCTGCGCCCGCTACGCCGCTTTGACCGCTTCCAGCAGAAGCACGCGCCGCTGGCGATCCCGGTCGCCGTGCTGCGCAAGTTCGGCAACGACCAGGGCGGCAGCCTCGCGGCGCTGGTCGCCTACTACGCGTTCGCGTCGCTGTTCCCGCTGCTGCTCGTGCTGACGACGATCCTCGGCTTCGTCCTGCAGGGCAACCCGAGCGCGCAGAAGGCGGTCGAAGGGTCGGTCCTGGGCCAGTTTCCGGTGATCGGCAAGCAGATCCGCGTCGGCTCGCTGACCGGCCACGCGACGGCGCTGGCGATCGGCCTGGTCACCGCGCTGCTGGCGGGGCTCGGCGTCACCGGGGCAGCGCAGAACGCGTTTGACCGGATCTGGGCGGTGCCGTTCAAGAACCGCCCGGACTTCCTGCGCCGGCGGCTGCGAGGGCTGGCGCTGCTGGTGTCCCTCGGCGCGCTGTTCATCGTCGCGTCGGCCGGCTCGGGTCTCGTCACCGGGCTCGGCGGCCCGCTGGTCAAGGTCGGCACGATCGCGCTGTCGCTGGTGGTCGACTTCGCCCTGTTTTCGGCGGCGTTTCGATTCATGACCGCCGCCACCGTGCCGACCCGCTGCCTGTGGCTCGGGGTCGCGTTCGCGGCCTGCTTCTGGGAGCTCTTGCAGATCGTCGGCGGCCTGTACATCAACCACGTCTACCGCCACGCGAGCGACACCTACTCCCAGTTCGCGCTCGTGATCGCGCTGATCGTATGGTTGCACCTCGGCGCCCAGGTGACCGTCTACGCCGCCGAGATCAACGTCGTGCTCGCGCGCCGGCTGTGGCCGCGCAGCCTGTTCGGGGCGCCCGAGGCGCCGGCCGACGAGGCGACGCTGCGGGCGCTGGCGAAGGTCGAGGAGCGCCACGAGAGCGAGCAGGTCGACGTCCACTTCGAGCCCTCGCCGCCCTCCCCCGAAGGGTGAGCCGGATCTAGCGCCACAAATGGATCACCCCCTTAGAAGAGGCAGTCGGGCGACGCGCGACGGGTTACTTCCAGCGGCCAGGAGCACAGGCCACCCTCGGCCGGGCAGCCGTTGCACAGCGACCGCTGCGGCAGCTGCGCGACCGCGAACTCGCCGCGCAGCAGCGGCTCGGTCGCGTGCGCCAGCGCCCGCTCGAGCGCCGGCGCGGCGGCGCGCGTGAAGGCCGCGCCGGCGGGCTCGTCGACGCGCTCGAGGAACACGTGCACGACCTCCACCTCGGCCGCGCCGGCGCGCAAGGTCGCGAGCGCGTAGATCAGCCGCTGGGTTGCGTACTGGCGATCGACCACCGCGGCCGGATCGCAGCCGTCGAGCCGGTCGCTCTTGTAGTCGACGATCAGCATCCGCCCCGGCGGCTCGCGCGCGAGCACGTCGAGCGCGCCGGTCACGAGCACGCCGCCGGCGAGCAGGAACGAGAACGGCTGCTCGCGCCGGACCTCGCGGGCGCGCGCAAGCCGCGCGCACAGCTCGCTGGCGCCAAACCGCTCGATCAGCTGCGCGAGCTCCTGCGCCGGCGCCGGCACGCGCAGCTGCGCCCGCCGCGCCGCGGCGGCGACCGCCTCCGCCGACGGGCGCTGCGGGCGGCGGAAGTCCAGGCGCTCCAGCAGCGCATGTGCGACCACGCCGCGCTCGGTCGCGGTCAGACCGTCGCCGGCGCCGGCGCCGGTGCCGGCGCGCCCAGCCTGGCGGCCGGCGCGCCCGTTCGCCGGCGGGGCCTCGCGGGCGGCAATCGCGACCGGACCGCCGCCGCCCTCCGTCACCGCCGGCAGGCCAAGCACCCGCTCGGCATAGAAGCGATAGCCGCAGCGTTCGTACTCGTGCAGCGACGAATAGCTCAGCCGCGCGATCGCCGGCGCCACCGGCAACCGCCCCTCGGGCGCCACCGCCGCCACCGGCAACCGCCCCTCGGGCACGACCGCCGGCGCCGGCAACCGCCCCTCGGCCGCGACCACCGGCGCCGGCGGCCCGATCGCTGGGCCCGCCGGGCTGGCCGGCGCCGGCTCGCAGCCGTCGCCGGGTGCGATGAACCGCAGGCGCACGGGGCGCTCGCCGGCGTCCTCGCGCGCCTGCGCCAGCTGCGTGATCTCGGGTATCAGCGCCGGCCCGATCCAGGCGATCGGCGAGCCGCGCTCGGGCCAGGCGTCGAGGCGCGCGGCGCCGCTGAGGATCAGCCGCTCGCGGGCGCGGGTCATCGCGACGTAGAACAGCCGCCGCTCCTCGCGGTCCTCGGCCTGCAGCTGCTGCTCGCCGAGCGACCGGTAGGCGAGCGCGGGGTGCATCCGGCCGGTCCCGGGCTCCGACAGGCGCAGGCCCAGGCGACGGTCGCGCCCGACGCGCAGTAGCTCGGCGCCGCGCCGGGGGCTGCGGCCGAGGTCGGCGACGCAGACGATCTCGAACTCGAGCCCCTTGGCGCGATGGATCGTCATCAGCCGCACGGCATCGAGTGCCTCGCCCTCGACCGGCGCCTCGCTTTCGCGCGCATCGCGCGAGCCGGCGAAGCCGCTGCTGCGCGCCGCGACGAGCTCGAGGAAGCCCCGCAGGTCCGGTCCGGCGTCCACCTCGAACTCGCGGCCGAGGCGCATCAGCTTGCGGACGTTGGCCAGCCGGCGCGCGCCGCCCGGCAGCGCGAGCATCACCAGGTCATAGCCGCTGCGCGTCAGCGCGCGCTCGACCAGCTGCTCGATCCCGGTCCGCGCGGCCGCCGCCCGCTCGGCGGCAAACCACGGCGCGAACGCGGCGAGTCGCTCGCGGTCGGCGCCGGCGAGCTCGTCGAGGCTGGCGTCGGGCTCCTGCAACGTCCACCAGGGATCGCGCCGCAGCGCCCGCGAGGCCGCGGCGAGCAGCACCAGCGCGTCGTCCGACACGCCGACCAGCGGCGACGCGAGCACCCCGTACAGGGCCTCCTCGTCGCGCGGGTTGGCGAGCGCTCGCAGATAGCAGACGAGGTCGACGACCTGCGGATGGGCCCAGTATCCGCGCCCGCCGATCACGTACGTCGGGACCCCCTGCTGCTCGAGCGCGCGCTCGTAGGCGCGCAGGTCGGTCGTCGCGCGGGTCAGCACGACGACGTCGCGCGGACGGGCGCCGCCGTCGCCGATCAGCGCCGCCACCCGCGCCGCCAGCGCCCGCGCTTCGGCGACCCGCCACGGGGAGCCGAGCCCGTCGGTCGTCCAGTCGGCGCCCTTGTCGGCGACCAGCAGCTCGACAGCCGGCTCCGGCGCGGGCGCATCCGCATCCGCATCGACATCCGCGCGTCCCGGGCGCAGCGCCAAGAAGCGCTCGCCGAACAGCGGCGCGAACGTCGCGTTGAGCACCTCGAGCAGCGCCGGCCGCGAGCGGAAGTTCGTCTGCAGGCTGGCGCGCGCCCCGTCGCGCTCCAGGCGCCGCCCGCGCTGCTCGAACAGCTCGACGTCCGCATGGCGAAAGCCGTAGATCGACTGCTGGGCGTCGCCGACCGTGAACAGGTTGCCGGCGGCGATCGACTCGATCAACTCGAGCTGCACGGCGTTGGTGTCCTGCAGCTCGTCGACCATGATCTGCGCAAACCGCACCCGGTAGCGCTCGCGCAGCTCGGGGTCGCCGCGCAGCAGCTCGCGCGCCAGCAACTCGAGGTCCTCGAAGTCGATCGCCGAGCACGCTCGCTTGCGCTGCGCGTAGCGGGCGCCGAAGCCGTGCAGCAGCCGATCGAGCAGCTCGCGCGTGCCGGCGGCGCGCTCGTATTCGCAGACGAGGCGCAAGCGCTGCAGCGCCTCGCCGTAGGCGACGCACACGGGCGTCGTCAGCGCGGCGCCGTTGCCGCCGGGAAGGCCCAGCGCGTCGATGTCCCCGGGCCACGGCTCGGGGGCCTGCAGCAGCGCTCCGACCCGGGCGAGCCGGTGCAACGCCTGCACGACGCGGGTCGACGGGTCCGCAAGCGCGCCGAGCTCGCTCGCGGCGGCTGCCGCGGCGGCGCGCAGCACCTCGCGCGCATCCACAGCGCGCGGCGGGTCGGGCAGCGGCGCAAGCGGCGGCAGCTCCGGCTCGAGCTCGCCGCCGCAGCGCAGCTGCGCGAACGTGCTCAGGATCGCGGCGCGCAGCGCGCCGGTCCCGTAGGACGCGATCAGCTCGACGCCGGCGGCCGCCTCGCCGGCGAGCCCCTCGAGCGCGTCGTCGAACGCGGCGGTCGCGAGCCGGTGCGCGTCGCTCTCGTCGAGGATCTCAAAGCCCGGGTCGAGGCCGGCCGCGAGCGCGTGCGTGCGCAGCAGCCGCGCGCAGAAGCCGTGGATCGTCGAGATGAACGCGCCCTCGGTGGCGCGCGCCTGCGCGACGGCCCCGAGCTCGCGCAGCCGCGCCCGGATGCGGTCGCGCATCTCCGCCGCGGCCTTGTCGGTGAACGTGATCGTCAGGATCGCGGTCACGTCGACGCCGTCCTCGAGCACCGCGCGCACGAACCGCTCGACCAGCACCGAGGTCTTGCCGCTGCCGGCGCCGGCGTCGAGCAGCAGGTCGCCGGCGCGGCGCTCGATCGCATGCAGCTGCTCGGCGGTCCACTCGCGCGCGCCGGCCAGCGGTTGCTCGGTCACGGCGCTCACCCCTGGCTCCGGCAGATGCCGGGGTACCGGCAGCCGTCGCGCGAGCACGTCGCCGGGCAGGGCGCAAGCTCCCCGAGGCGCAAGCGGGCGGCGAGCGCCAGCGCCCGTTGCGCAGCGTCCTCGAGCTGCTCGTCGAGCGCCTCCGCCGCGCGTGCGTCGGTGGCGAACACGCGCGCGCCGACCGGCGCGTCCTGCAGGTACATGCCGCGGGCGCGCAGATCGCCGCCGCCGAGCGGCTGGTAGAGGCCGGCGACCGGCTGCAGGCCCAGCAGCCTGTCGACCGCGAGCATGTACAGCGCGACCTGCAGCTGGCGGTCTTCGCGCCAGTGCGCGACCTGGTGCTGGGGTCGGGCGGCGCCGGACTTGTAATCGCGGACGATCGCGCGCTTGGCGCCGGGGTCGACGTCGACGCGGTCGATCACGCCCCGCAGGCGGATCTGGTCGGACCCTTCGCCGAGCACCAGCGCGGGCAGCGAGCGCTCGTCCTCGTCGAAGCCGAAGCGCAGCTCGACCCCCTGCGGCGTCCAGTCACAGCCGTCGCCGGCCTCGTGCGCGAGGTAGCGCCGCAGGTCGGCCTCGATTGCCTTGCGCTCGCCGGCGCGGACCGCGTCCGAGCGGCCGGGGCCGATCGCGCCGCCGAGCTGCGCGAGCAGCTCGCCGAGGAGCTCCTGCGCGCGCGCCAGCGTCGCCGGCGTGACCGCGCCGCCGAGCCGCGCCACGAGCGCCTCGAGCGCCGCGTGCATGTAGTTGCCGCGGGTGATCGGGTCGGGGTCGGGCTCCAGGCGCCGCGGCGCCAGCTCGCGCTCGACCAGCCACCTGACCGGACAGTCGCCGTAGGTCTCGAGCGCCCCGCCCGAGACGATCGTCCGGTGGCGCACGCGCGCCAGCGCGGCCTCGCCGAGCCGGCGCCCGCCGCCGTCGATCTCACCGCCGCCCGCCGGCCCCCCACCACCCGCCAGCGCCGCGACCGCCCGCGCCAGCTCGCGCTCGGTCGGGGCGCGGTCGGGCGCCCAGACGACGTCGGCCAGCAGCCGGCGCCGGCGGCCCTGCGCCCAGCCGTCGACGAGCAGCTCGGCGACGTCGGCGATGAACGGCGAGGGCAGCATCAGGTTGCCCTCCTCGTCGGAGCTGCGATAGGACAGCGCGAGCAGCTCGGTGGCCCTCGAGACGCACGCGTAGAACAGGTAGCGCTCGCGCGCGAGCGCGTCCTCGGCCGGGCTCAGCGCCAGCCCGCCGGCGATCGCGAGCTCGCGCCGGCGCTCGTCGGACAGGAACGGCTCGGGGGTCCCCGGGAGCGGGAACTCGCTCTCCTGCAAGCCGCACACGAACACGGCGCGAAAGCGGCGGGCGCGAATCGAGAGCGGGTCGGCGAGCACGACCGCGCCCGGGCGCAGGCCGGCGGCGAGCTCGACCTCGACCTCGAGCGCGTCGAGCAGCTCGAGCAGGTCCGCTCCCGTCAGCC
>JBEKRJ010000116.1:0-15248 GCA_049518835.1 Solirubrobacteraceae bacterium | reverse complement strand
TACGCCGCACCGATCGGCTTGTCGGAGTCGCCGAACCCCGGCAGGTCGGCGGCGATCACCCGAAACTCCCCCGCCAGCCCCACGACCGTCGTCAGGAACGACACCTTCGTAGCGCCAAGCCCGTGCAACGCGACGACCGCCGGGCCGCTGCCCGCCTCCAGCAGCGACAACCGCGCCCGCGGCGTCGTGACCGTGCGGAACCGCAGCCGGCCGGGTCCGCCGGCGCCGCTGGTCGCGGCCAGAAACCCGACGCCGACGTGCAGGTTGCGCCGCACGGCAAGCCGCCCGGCGCCAAACGCCTCCAACGCGCCCGCGGCCTCGGTGACCACGCGTTCCCAGGTCTCGGCGTCGGCCGACAACTCCGCCGCCGGGCGTCCGTTCGCCGGCGCCAGCGTCGCGGCACCGCCCGCCAGCACCACATCCCGCGCGCCGGCGCCGCGCACCACCACCCGCACCCGCGCCGGCCGGCGGCCGGGTGCAAACGCCGCCCGGTCATAACGGCCGACGAGCCGCTCGATCGCGTCGTTCACCCTGCGAGCTTAGCGATCGACCACCCTCGCTTCGCGATTGGAACTTCCAACCTATTCTTTGGAAAAGATGACTCGGACATATGGCGACCGCTGCGGAATCGCCCGCGCCCTGGATCTCGTCGGCGAGCGGTGGGCGCTGCTGGTCGTCCGCGAGCTGCTGCTCGGGCCCAAGCGGTTCACTGACCTGCGCGCCGGACTGCCGCATCTGAGCCCCGACGTCCTCTCCCAGCGTCTGCGCGAGCTCGAACAGGCCGGCGTGGTGCGCAGGCGCACGCTGGCGCCACCGGCGGCCGCGCGCGTCTACGAGCTGACCGAGTGGGGCAGCGAGCTCGAGCCGGCCGTGCTCGCGCTCGGCCGCTGGGGCAGCCGAGCGCCGTTTCCGGCCAGCGGCGAGGCGTTCGGCGTCGACTCGGCGATGCTCGCGTTGAAGACGATGTTCTCCCCGTCGCGCGCGGACGGCCTCGACGCCTGCGTCGAGTTGGGACTTGGCGAGTTGCGCTTTCGTGCGCACGTCAGCGCGGGCACCCTCGACCTGTCTCGCGGCAGCGCGACTGCGCCCGCTGCGGTGATCGACACCGACCCGCGCACGCTCGCAGCCGTGCTGTGGCACGGACGCCCGCTTGCAGACGCGCTCAGATCAGGCGAGCTCGAGCTTCGCGGCAGCAAGGAGGCGGCGCAACGGTTCCTCGGACTGTTCCGCCTGCCCGATCAGCCTTAGGGCCCGCGGGCCCTAAGGGCACACGCCGGCTGCAGCTCGAGAGCTCGTCAGTGCGTCAGTCGTGTGCGCGCGGCACGACGACCACGGCACACGGAGCGTCGTGCAGCAGCGCCTCGCCCGTGCTGCCGAGCATCAGCCGCGCGACCGGGCCCCACCGGCGGGATCCGATCACGAGCAGATCGACGTCGGCCGCCAGCTCGAGCAAGCGGTCGGCCGGGCGGCCGCGTACGACCTCGCTCGTCACCGTTTCGCCGGTCACCGACGCCGCGTGTTCGAGCTCGTCGCGCAGCCGCTGCTCGGCGGCCGAGACGCGCTCGTCGAACTGCGCGTTCGCGGCGCCGACCGAAGACCAGCCGAGCCCGGGCAGCACGCCCGGCGCCGCGTCAGCGCCGAACTCGCCGGCGCCGCGGATCCGGTCATCGACGACGCCGCAGATGTGGAGCTCCGCGCCGGCGCCGGCCGCGATCTCGTGCGCGAGCCGCAACGCAGCCTGCGACTCGGGGCGTCCGTCGTAACCGACGCCGATCCGGCCAAGCTTCGGCTCGGACCCGGCGTGCATGCCCCGAGGCGCTACGGCGAGCGCCGACTCGAAGTGGCACAGGAGCTGTCGAGTGCGCTTGCCGATCCGCACGTGGCGGTCGGGCGCGTGGCGGCTGGAGCCCATCACGAGCAGGTCGCGGTGATCGCGCCGGACCACGCGACCGAGGGCGCGCGGGATCGAGAAATCCGTCTCGACCGCGATCCGCGCGTCCGCCGCGAGCGAATCGCGTACTTCTCTGAGCGTGGCCACGGCCTGCTCGTGCAGGCCCGTCCACGTCAGCCCCCGCGGGAGCACGACGAGCGGGTCGGGGTGCACGGCGACGAGCAACAGCTCCGCCCCGGTCGCGCGCGCGATCGCGGTCGCAAGCACGGCGGCGTCGCGGCCTTCGGGATAGCCGTCGATGCCGACCGCGATCCGGGCGACGGTCGAGGTGCGAGTGGTGGTGGGCAACGGGGGCGGCCCAGACTATCAACGCGGATGCGCCACTAGCGAGTACGGGCGCGCTGCTGCCACTGCCGGCGCTTGCGCGCGCCGGCGCTGGGCAGCGGCCCGCCCACGTCTTCTGCCGCGTCGAGGCATTTGACGGCGAAGTCATACGAGCCCCGACGCGCATTGGCCTCGGCGAGCTCGAGCAGCAGCTCGACGGCGTCGCGCTCGTCGGCGATCGCCTGCGCGGCAGACTCGCTCTGCGCCGGGGCCTCGCGGTCCTCGAGCGGCGTCCGCAGCAGCTCGGGATCGCCGCGATGCGCGAGGTAGGGCGCGAGATAGCGGCCGGCAACCTTGCCTGGCGGCCACCACAGCGGTCGAAATGCGACCTCCGAGACCCCGGCATCGAGCTCGGCGCGCAGATAGCGCGGCTCTGAGGCGGTCAGCAACAGGCCGCGCAGCACGGGCCGGAACGGCTCTGCGGCCGGCACCGCTCCCAACTCGGCGGCGATTGCCTCGGCAACCGCGTCGGCCTGCTGTGCGGCAAGCCCCCCCTGCTTGATCGGAAACGCGGTGCCGTCGCCGGCCGCGTACACGCCGGCGGACGCACGGACCGCCCCATGCGGATCGGTCGGGATGAAGCCCCGATCGTCGTGGGGCAGTCCGTCGATCTCGCGACCGACCAGCCCGGGCAGGGCGATCACCGCATCAGCATCGATCGTGCGCCCGTCGGCGGCGACGAGCTGTCGGGACTCGAACCGCTCGGCGGCGCAGTCGGTGTGGATGGCGATGTCCGCCTCGCGCAGCAGCCCCGCGACGGTGTCCGACGCGCCCTGACCGAACGCCTCCAACGGCCGGGCCTCAGGGGTCACCAGCGCCAGGTCGAGCGTCAGCTCGCAGCGGCTTGCCCACGCCGCCGTGAGTAGCGCGAGCTCGTACAGCGGCAGCACCCAGGCCAGCTCGGGCGGCGCCGCGAACACAAGCCGGCGCACTGTCCCCGCCCGCGCGTCGGCCAGCACGTGCTCGAGCGCCGGACGGTCGGCGGGCCCGCCAAAGCGAACCGCGCCGTCGATCACGGTGATCGGGCGCGCGCCGGTTGCGACGATCAGGTAATCGAACCCGACCCGCAGTCCACCGACCGTCAGCGCGACGCGCGCTCGGAGATCGACGCCCACAAGTGCGTCTGCGCGGAGATGGGCGCTGTGATCAGCGGCGATCGTCGCGAGGTCGAAGCGACGCACCTCGCCGAGCCCAAATGGCTCCCCGACCGAGATCTGGCGATAGCTGAACTCGACATCGGGCGAGAGCAACTCGATCTCGACCGTGCCCCCGACCATCGCCCTCAAGGCCATCAGCGCCTCCAGGCCGGCGACGCCCGCTCCGGCGATCACGATCTTCGGTCGATGTTGGATCGCATGCAGCTTGGGCACGATGCGAGCCTAGGCGCGCGGACGCCCTCCGGGGACCGAGGCGACTACGCGCGTGCGCGCGTAGTTCGCCGCAGGCGCGGCGGCGGGCGCCTCCCATCCCCGCCGCGGGCGCTGGTGCTCAGGTCCCCCGCCGCGGGCGCAGGTGCTCAGGTCCCGCGTCGGCGTGCGAGCAGCGACCTCAGCTCATCGACCGCGCGCTTGAGGTCCTCTGTCAACGGACCCGGACGGTTGGCGGCGAAGAACGCGACCAGCTCGCCGTAGTACCAGACCTGGTCCTCCGCGGTGCGCGGCGCAAACCGCTGCCACAGCGACTCGCCATGCTCGCGGGTGCCGAGCCGGCGCTGCGTGCCGTGCACGGAAGCCGCCAGTGCAACTGCGCCCACGAAGCTGCGCGTGAGCGAGAGCGGTGCGAGGTCCATCGATCGGGCACCGTACCGGTCGCGTCGCGCGCCGTGTGAGGATAGTGTGGAGCACCCGCGTGCTGTACTTTCGCCACTCCTCCTCACTCGAGCACGACCCTCGCGTGCTTGCGCCAGACCACCCCGACACGCCCGAGCGGATCGAGGCGATCGAGGCGGCGATGGAGGCCGTCGACTGGCTCGATTGCAAGCTGTTGGATGCCCCCGCCGCCAGCGAGTCCGAGCTCGAATACGTCCACTCGATGGCGCACGTCGAGCGGATCCGGGACCTGTGCCTGAGCGGCGGCGGTCAGATCGACGCCGACACCTACGTCGGCGAGCCGTCCTACCGGGCGGCGCTGCATGCGGCCGGCGGCGCCTGCGCGATGGCGCGCGCACTCGTGGCAGGCGAGGCGAGCGCGGGCTTTTGCGGCCTGCGCCCTTCAGGGCATCACGCCGAGCGAAACCAGGCGATGGGGTTTTGCCTGTTCGACAACATTGCGATCGCGGCCGAGCTGGCGATCCGCGAGCTCGGCGTCAGGCGTGTGTTCATCCTCGACTGGGACGTCCACCACGGCAACGGCACGGCCGAGATCTTCCGCTACCGCGGCGACGTCCTGTACGCAAGCATCCATCAGGCGGCGCTGTTTCCCGGCACCGGCGCGTTGTCGGACGTGGGGTCTGGCGCCGGGCTCGGCTACACGATCAATGTCCCGGTACCCAAGGGGTCTGACGAGGAGGTGTGGCTGTCGGTGCTCGAGCACGTGCTGATCCCAGTTGCACTCGAGTTCGCTCCCGAGCTGGTGCTGATCTCCGCCGGCTACGACGCACATCGGCGCGACCCGCTCGGCGGATGCATGCTCGACTCCGGGTCGTTCGCGCAGATGGCCTGCCAGGTGCGCGACATGGCCCGCCTGGTCGGCTCGCCCGTCGGCGCGGTGCTCGAGGGCGGCTACGTGGCGGACGTGGTGGCCGAGTGCGTGACCGCGACGATCGCGGCGATGGGGGGCGCTGGAAGCTCGATCTCGATCGCGCCAGATCCGCTGATCACCTCGCGCGTCGCCGCACACGTCGGCCACCACTGGGTCCTGTAGCGACGGTCCAGCCCGTGAGCCGCGCGAGTGGCGCTCACGTCAGGAACGTTGCGAGGCGCTGCGATCGAGCTGGTCGAGGTACGGCGCGAGGTACTTGGCCGCGATCTTGGCCGGCGGCGAGGCGCCCGGGTCGGCGGTCAGCTCGGAGCTGGTCCCGTGCCCGCCGGTGATCTGCGCGCTCAGATAGCGCGGCTCGCCGCCGGTCAGCAGCACGCCGTGGACGACGGGCTCGAACGACTCGGGCACGACCGCCGCGCCGGCGAGCGCGGCGATCGCGTGCGCCGCCGTGTCGGCCTGCTGGGCGGCGATGCCGCCGTACTTGATCGCGAAGTCGGTCGCGTCGCCGGCGGCGTAGACGCGTTGGGTGCCGCGCACCCGGCAGTTCGCATCGATCGGGATGAAGCCGTCGGGGCCCGGCGGCAGGCCGGGGATCGCGGGGCCCTCGAGCTGGGGCAGCGCGACGATCCGGTCGACCTCGAGCCGGCGCTCGTCGGGGCTGATCTCGATCACGCCCGGTCGCGGAATCTCGCAGTACGCAGAGCCGATCACCTCGATCTGCTGCTCGGCGAGCAGCCGCGAGGCCGCGTCGCTGGCGCCCTGGCCGAAGATCGCCAGCGGCGCATCCTCCGGCGTCAGCACGGTGATCGCGAGCTCGACGTTCATGTCATACGCGCGGCGGGCGGTCATCATCGCGAGCTCGTAGATCGGCAGCGGCCAGGCCATCGGCGCCGGCACCACGAATGCGAGCCGCTTCACGTAGCCGCCCTCGATGTCTTGGATCAGCCCGTGCAGCAGGTCGTCGAGACGGCTGTCGTCGATCGTCAGGGCGAACTGGTAGCGAGCGTGCATGCGGGCCCCCAGCGCAAGCAGCAGCGCGTCGTAGCGCAGCTGCGCGCCGGCCGCAGTCTGAACGGTCCTCCTGCCGAGGTCGACCTTCGCGACCACGCCCTCGAGCAACTCGAAGCCGACGTCGTCGGCGATCTGTCGCAGCGGGTAGCGCTGGGCCTGCCGGTACGCGAACGGCTCGCGGACGGTCATCGGCCGGTTGACGAACTCGGGGTCGCGCGCGAGCAGCATGGTGGAGATCCGATCGCCGGCCAGGTCGCGCAGCGCGAGCGCCCCTTCGAGCCCCGCCACGCCACCGCCCGCGATCAGCACCTTGAACGTCTCGGGAGCAGCGGTCATGGGCACAGATTAGCCGCCCCGGCCGGGCGAGCGGTTACCGGTTTGCGTCCGCGACGCACGCCCTCGAGCCAGCTCGCCACGTTGCCGACCCGCGCAAACGCCGGCTCATGCCCCCAGCAGGTCGCGCCGCGCGAACGCCGCCACCGCGACCGCCGCCGCCACGCCCCCGATCGCCACCATGACCGCCGCCGGGCCGGGCCGGAAGGCGGCCGCCGGGACCAGCCCGACGTGCGCAAACGGGGTTGCGTCGACAAGCCATCTGGGCGCCCCGAGCAGCGCTCCGAACAGCTGCCACAAGAAGCCGACCGTGACCAGGCCGTACCCGATCCCGGCGCCGGCCCGCGGCGCCAGCGCGTATGCGAGCGCGGCGATCCCGAGGAACAGCAACGCGACCGGCAGGCAGTTGAGGCCGGCCACCAGCATCCGCCCGAACGGCAGCGAGACGCCCTCGGCGACCGCCCCCACCCACGCCAGCACGCCCGCGACGAGCGCGATCGCCAGCGCCGCGCCGGCGGCCAGCGCGAGGCGGCCCCACAGCCACCCGCGTCGCGCCACCGGCAGCGCGAGCAGCGTCTCGAGGCGCTGATCGGCCTCGTCGTGGCGGGCACCGGCGACCTGCGTGCACATGAACAGGCTGAGCGCAAGCACGAAGAAGATGAACGCGAACCCGATGTACCCCCTCGGCGTCGTGATCGAGCTCACCCCGACCTTGTCGAGCTCGCGCTGCAGCTGCTTGGAGATCCCGGCCGCCGAGATGCTCTTCGAGACCACGCCGACGATCAGCGCAAAGGCGCCGACGCCGCCTGCCCATACGGCCAGGCTTGCGCGCTCGAGCCGCAGCGCCAGCGCCGTCGAGGATCCCAGCAGCGCCAGCCGCGGCGGCGCTTCGTCGCGCCCGGGCAACAGCCCCCGCCCGACATCGCGCCCGGCGGCGATCGTCCAGGCGATGACCAGCAGCACCGCGGTGCACGCCGCCGGCGCCACCAGCGCGAGCGGGCGTGCGCCCGTGAACGGCCGCAGCTCCTCGGCCCAGCCGAGCGGCGTCGCCCACCGCAGCCAGCCGAGACGATCGGAGGTGTCGGCGATCACGCGCAGGAAGAAGGCGAGCGCGACGACCGCTCCGCCCAGCTCGAGCGCCAGCCGCCGCGTCGGCGCCAGCTGGCTTGCGAGCGCGCCGACGCCGACGAACACCGGCACGACCGACACGGTCGCCAGCGCCAGGTACGCCGATTCTCCCGCCGGCAGCGAGGCGATCAGCAGCCCGGCGAGCTCGGCCACCCACAGCAGCACGATCGCGCAACCGATCGCGGCCAGTGACGCTGCAAACACCGTCCGGCGCCCGGCGACGCCCGCCAGCACGAGCTCAGCGCGCCCGGTGTCCTCCTCGGTGCGCAGCGCCCGGACGGCGGCCAGCAGCCCGAACACGGCCGCGAAGATCGCCAGCGTGCCGCCGCTGCGCCAGGCCGTGTAGCCGCCTGCGCTCAGCAGGTCGTACGCCTTGCCGTAGAACAGCACCACTGCCTTGTTGGTGCCGAAGCTGCGCGCGAACTCGGTCCGCTCGGCGAGCGTCGGGTACGTGTGCCGGTAGGCGACCGGGTTGATGTACGCGACGGCGGCGAACAGGTACGCGAACGCGATCGTGCGCACGCGCGCATCCGCGAACGCGCGCCGCGCCAGCGTGCTAGACGCCGCTGCTGCGCCCATCGGACGCGGAGTAATGGTGCAGGAAGATCTCCTCCAGCGACGGCTCGCGGCTGGTGAGCGTCGCCACCGGCCGCCCCGAATCGGCGAGCGCCGTTACCAGCGGGCCGACCGGCCCGGTGACCTCGAACCGCGACCCGTTGGGCCCGGCGCTGGTCACCCGCACTCCCGGCAGCGGGCGCAGCTGCGGCGCCGGCCCGTCGAACGTCACCTCGACCGTCTGCGCGCTGAGGTGGCGAAGCTCGGCCAGCGTCCCCTCGTCGACGAGCCTGCCGGCGCGCAGGATGCCGACGCGATCGCACAGCGCCTCGACCTCGCTGAGGATGTGCGACGACAGGAACACGGTCTGACCGCGGGCCTTGGCCTCGTGGATGCACTCGCGGAAGGCGACCTCCATCAGCGGGTCAAGCCCGCTCGTCGGCTCGTCGAGCAGCAGCAGGTCGGCGCGCGTCGCAAGCGCCGCGACCAGCTGCACCTTCTGGCGGTTGCCCTTCGACAGCGCGCGGATCTTGCGGTTCACGTCGAGCGCGAAGCGCTTCACAAGCACGTCGCGATAGCCACCGTCGGTCCCGCCGTGGAGCTTGGCCAGCAGCGCGAATGTCTCGGCGCTCGTCAGCGAGGGCCACAGGAACGGCTCGCCGGCTACGTACGCAACGCGCTCGTGGGCGGCGACCGGGTCCTCCCACGCGTCGATTCCAAACAGCCGCGCCCGGCCGCCGGTCGGGCGGTGCAGCCCCAGCAGCAGGCGGATCGTGGTCGTCTTGCCGGCGCCGTTGGGCCCCAGGTAGCCGTACACCTCGCCCGCGGCGACGCGTAAGGCAAGGCGGTCCAGCGCCAGCGTGTCGCCGTAGCGCTTGCTCAGCTCCTCGGTCGCGATCGCATCGGCCATCAGTCGCCTCCCGAGCCTCCGGAGCCCACCGAGCCCCCCGAGCCCGAGCCCCCCGAGCCGCCCGAGCCCCCCGAGCCGCCCGAGCCCCCCGAGCCCCCCGAGCCCCACGACGAGGTGATCGGCGCGCGCGCGAGGACAGACACGCCCCGAGGATTACGCGATCGGCTCGCGGTGCGCATCCGTAGTTGCCGCGGATCGCCCTCGGTGCGGGGCGTCACTCGATTCTCCGCGATCGTCACCGACCGCCACCCCCGAGCGTCAAGGCCCACCCCGATCCGTAGTTTCCCGCACGCGCCCACGGGGGCCCGACCGGATGAAAACCGCCTGCGCGCCGTCGACCCTACGTCCCATGCCGATTTCCTCGAGGCGCTCGCCAGCGCTAGAACACGTTCGCGTCACGGACTGCATGCATCGCGGGATCCTGAGCTGCCCAGCGGACGCGCCACTCAGCGACGCCGCGCGGATCATGGCCCGCCACCGCGCGCTCGCGATCTCCGGCGACGAGCCGCTCGTGTACGCGGCGCAGCTGATGGCGGACCGCGGCGTCTCGCACCTCGTCGTGCTCGAGCCCGCCAGCGGCTACCCGGTCGGGATCCTGTCGACGCTCGACGTCGCCGCGGTGTTCGCCGGGCCCGGCTCGCAAGCCTGATGCACGCGCTCGTCCTCGCCCGGTGGCAGTTCGCGATCACGACGATCCTGCACTTCATCTTCGTCCCGATGTCGATCGGACTGGCCACGTTCGTCGCCGTCTGTCAGACGCGCCACTATCAGACCGGGCGCGAGGTCTACCTGCGGATGACCCGCTTCTGGGGCAAGTTCATGCTGATCTCGATGGCGATCGGCGTCGTCACCGGGATCGTGCAGGAGTTCCAGTTCGGGATGAACTGGTCGCTGTACTCGCGCTACGTCGGCGACATCTTCGGCGCCCCCCTGGCGATGGAGGGCCTGATCGCGTTCTTCCTCGAGTCGACCTTCCTCGGCCTGTGGATCTTCGGCTGGGGCCGCCTGTCGCCCAAGCTGCATCTCGCGTGCGCGTGGCTGACGTCGATCGGCACGATCCTGTCGGCGTACTTCATCCTCGCCGCGAACTCGTGGATGCAGCATCCGGTCGGCTACGAGCTCAACCACGCCACCGGCCACGCGCAGCTGACCAACATCTTCTCGGTCCTGTTCAACTCGACCGTGCTGCTCGCCTTCCCGCACACGATCCTCGGCGCGTTCACGACCGGCGGGATGCTCGTGATCGGGATCAGCGCGATCCTGCTGCTGCGCCGCCGCGACAACCAGGTCGTATCACGCTCGCTGCGGCTGGCGCTCCCGATCACGTGCATCGCGGTGCTGGCGACGATGGCCTTCGGCGACGGCCAGGCGCGGCTGATGGACGTCCAGCAGCCGATGAAGATGGCCTCCGCCGAGGCGCTCTACAACACGACCAAGGGCGCGCCGTTCTCGGTCTTCGCGACCGGCTCGTTCACCCGCCACCCCGGCAAGCTCAGCAAGGACATCACGATCCCCCACCTGCTGTCGCTGATCTCGACGTTCTCGCCCAACGGCACCGTCAAGGGGATCAACCAGGTCAACAAGGCCGAGCAGGCGAAGTACGGCCCGGGCGACTACGTGCCGATCGTCGGCGTCACATACTGGACCTTCCGGCTGATGATCGGCGCGGGGATCCTGATGCTGGCGCTCACGCTCGCCGGGCTGCTGCTGCTCAGGCGCCGGGCGATCGAGCACGCGAAGTGGTTCCAGCGCGCCGCGATCGTCGGCATCTTCCTGCCGATCCTCGCCAACTGGACGGGTTGGATCTTCACCGAGGTCGGGCGCCAGCCGTGGGTCGTGTTCGGCCTGCTGAAGACCTCGCAGTCCAACTCGCCCGATGTCACCCGGGCCGACGTGATCCTCACGCTCGCCGGCTACATCGTCATCTACGGGGTGCTGATCGCGATCGGCGCCTGGCTGATGTTCCGCGAGATCGGCCACGGGCCCGAGCCAGACCCCGAGCACGGCGAGGGAGCCGCGCCGACGGCGCCCTCTGCGCCCCGTCCTGAGCTGGCGATGGCCTACTGAGATCGAGGAGACGACGATCATGCACACCGATCCCAGCTTCCTGCAAGGCCTCTGGTTCGTCCTGATCGGCATCCTCTGGGCCGGCTACTTCGTGCTCGAGGGGTTCGACTTCGGCGTCGGCATGCTGGTCCGCGCGCTCGGGCGCGACGAGACGGACAAAAGGATGATCATCCACACGATCGGGCCCGTCTGGGACGGCAACGAGGTGTGGCTGCTGGTCGCCGGCGGCGCGACCTTCGCCGCCTTCCCGGGGTGGTACGCGAGTACCTTCTCCGGCTTCTACCTGGCGCTGTTCCTGGTGCTCGCGGCGCTGATCGTGCGCGGCGTGTCGTTCGAGTTCTGGGGCAAGGTGCCCTCGCCCCGCTGGCGCGCGGGCTGGGAGTGGGCAATGGGGATCGCCAGCGGCGCCGCGGCGTTGCTGTTCGGCGTCGCGTGGGCGGACTTCGTCAAGGGCGTGCCGATGAACGCCGCGCACGAGGTCAACGCGACGCTGTGGGACCTGCTGCACCCGTACGCGCTGCTCGGCGGGCTGACGACCCTGTCGCTGTTCCTCACCCACGGCGCGATCTTCCTCTCGCTTCGCACCAAGGGCGACGTCCAGGAGCGCGCCGACGCGCTCGCGCGGCGCGCCGCGCCGGTGGCCGCGGTGCTGATGATCGGCTTTTTGATCTGGACCGTCGGCAAGCAATCGGCCGACGTCGGCGTGCTGTTGCCGGCGATCGCCGCCGCCGCGGCGGTCGCGTCGATCGTGCCGCTGCTGAAGCGCTCGTCGGCGTACGGGTTCGCCGCCAGCGTCGGCGCCGTGCTGCTGCTGGTCGTGGTGCTGTGCGCGGCGCTGTACCCCAACGCGCTGCCGTCGAGCACCAACCACGCATTCGACCTGACGCTCGTGACCGCGTCCTCGTCGCACTACACGTTGACGGTGATGACGGTCGTCGCGGTGATCTTCGTCCCGATCGTGCTGGCATACCAGACGTGGACCTACATCGTGTTTCGCCATCGCCTGGGACGCGACGACTTCGAGGGCTCGATCACGCCGATCGCGGTGCTCGAACGGCGCCGCCAGCAACCGCCGCCGGCCTCGACGACCAACCCGTCGAGCGACCCGGCGTAGGCTCGAGCGATGCCGGCGCCGATCGACCGGCGGCTGCTGCGCGAGAGCCGCGCCGCCCGCACGCACCTCGCCGCGGCCGCGGCGCTCGGCGCGATCGAGGCGGTCTTGGTCGTCGCCCAGGCGGTGCTGCTGGCGACCGTGATCGCGCGCGCGGCGCTGCACGGCGCCGGCATCGCCCAGTTGCACGGCGAGCTGATCGCGCTCGGCGCGGTGCTCGGCGCGCGGGCGCTGGTCAATGCCGGCTTCGAGCTCTCGGGCCGGTTCGGCGCCGTGCGCGTGATGTCGGAGATGCGCCGCCGGCTGGTGTCCCACCTGCTGCTCGACGCACCGGGGCTGCGGCCCGCCGACGTGCGCACCGGCGACCTGGCGGCGAGCGCCGTGCAGGGCATCGACGCGCTCGAGGGGTACTTCGCCGGCTACCTGCCGCAGCTGATGCTCGCGTCGGTCGTGCCGCTCGCGGTGCTCGGCGTGGCGGCCACAGTCGATCCGATCACGGCCGCGATGCTCGCGCTGACCGTGCCGATCCTGATCGGCTTCATGATCCTGATCGGCAAGGGCACCGAGGCCCAGACGCGCAAGCGCATCGGCGCGCTGGCGCTGCTGAGCGCTCACTTCCTCGATGTCGTCCGCGGGCTGGAGACGCTACGCGCCTATCGCCGCGAGCGGGTGCAGGAGCGGGTGCTCGCCGACGTCGGCGATCAGTACCGGCACGAGACGATGGCGACGCTGCGGCTCGCGTTCATCTCCTCGCTCGTGCTCGAGCTGTGCGCGATGATCGGGACCGCGCTGATCGCGGCGACGATCGGCGTGCAGCTGTGCGGCGGCCATCTGACGCTGCAGGCGGGGCTGACCGTGCTGCTGCTGGCCCCCGAGCTGTACGGACCGCTGCGCCAGGTCGGCCAGCAGTTCCACGCCAGCGCCGACGGCGTCGCCGCCTCGGAGCGAATCTTCGCGACGATCGACCAGCCCACGCCGGTGCAAGTCGCCCCGGCGACGCGACCGGTCCCCGATCCGCGCACGCACGAGATTCGCCTCGGGCGCGTCGACTACGAGTATCCGGGGCGGCCCGGGCTCGCGCTGCACGGCGTCGAGCTCGAACTCGAGCCCGGTGCGATCACGGCGCTGGTCGGCGAGTCCGGCAGCGGCAAGAGCACGATCGCGCGGCTGCTGATGCGCTTCGCCGACCCGGCGCGCGGCACGGTCAGCTGCGGCGCAACCGATCTGCGCGCGCTGGACCTCGACGGGTGGCGGGCGCAGATCGCCTGGGTCCCGCAGCATCCGACCCTGTTCACCGGCACCGTCGAGGAGAACGTGCGCCTGGGCGCGCCCAACGCCGGCGCGCGCCAAATCGACGAGGCGCTGGGCGCCGCCGGCGCCGATCGGATCGTCGCCGGGCTGCCCGACGGCCTCGCGACCGTGATCGGCGAGGGCGGCCGGCGCCTGTCGGCCGGGCAGCGCCAGCGGATCGCGCTCGCGCGGGCGTTCGTGCGCGACGCGCCGCTGCTGATCCTCGACGAGCCGACCGCCCACCTCGACGAGGACAACGCGATCGCGATCGCGGACGCGATCGAGCGCCTCGCCCGCGGGCGCACGACGCTGCTGATCGTCCACCACGAGTCGCTCGCCGCGCGCGCGCAGCGGATCGTCCGCATCGACGCCGGCCGGATCGTCGCGGGCGCGCCCGCCCATCAGCACGCCGCGAGCCTCGCCGGCGCCGGACGGCCGCTGCGCCGTCCGTGGGACGGGCCCGGAGCGCGGACGGCGGACGCGGCATGAGCGCGCTGCCTGCCAGCGCTGCGCGCGTCCGCGGGCTGCGGTCGCTGCTTGCGATCGGACGCCCGACGGCGCGCGAGTCGCGCTGGCTGGCGCTGTCGGTGGCGCTTTCGGCCGGGGCGACGGGCGCTGCGATCGCGCTGCTGGCGACGTCGGGCTACGTGATCTCGCGCGCCGCCCAGCGGCCCGAGATCATCGCGCTGACGGTCGCGATCGTGTCCGTGCGCGGGTTTGGGATCACGCGCGCCGTGCTGCGCTACGCCGAGCGCCTGGCGTCGCACGAGCTCGCGCTGCGCCAGCTGGCGCGGCTGCGCACGCGCTTCTTCCAGCGCCTCGCGCCGCTGGTCCCCGGCCAGTTGCAGGGCCGTGGCCGCGGCGATCTGCTGGCGCGCTTCGTCGCCGACGTGGACACGCTCCAGGACCTCCAGCTGCGGGTCGTGATCCCGGCGCTGGTGGCGGCGCTGGTGCTCGCCGGCGCGACGCTCGCCGGATGGCTGATGCTCGGCCCGGCGGGCAGCGTGCTGCTCGTGACGCTGGCCACGGCGGCGATCAGCTCCACCTGGGCCAGCGCCACGGTCGCGGCCGCGAGCGGACGCCACCAGGCGCACGCGCGGGCGCGGCTGACCGGCGAGTTGATCGAGGCGATCGACGGCTCGGCGGAGCTCGCGCTGGCGGGCCGGGCCCGGCATCAGGTCGCCCGGCTGCGAGACGCCGACGCCCGCCTCGCCGCGCTGGGCCGCCGCGACGCGATCGCGGCCGCCCTCGCCGGCGCGCTGCACTCGCTCGTGACCGGCGCCGGCCTGCTGGTCGTGCTGCTGGTGGCGATCGACGGCGTGCGTTCGGGGTCGCTCGCCGGCGTGCTGCTGGCCGCGGTCGTGTTCCTGTTCTTGGGAGCGGGCGAGGCGGTGATGCCGCTGCCGGCCGCCGCGCGGCGGCTGCGGGCGTGCAACGCGGCCGCGACCCGCCTGCAGGAGATCTGCGAGCAGGCGCCGGCGATCGTCGACCCGCCGGCGCCCAAGCCGTTGACCGGCACGGGTGCGCTGGCGCTGGACGGCGTCGTGATGCGCTACGGCGCCGGCGAGCAGGTCGTGCTCGACGGCGTCGACCTGAGCCTCGCGCCCGGCGAACACATCGCGCTGATCGGCCCCAGCGGCGCCGGCAAGACGACGTTGTCGGAGCTGCTGGTGCGCTTCTTGGATCCGGTCCGCGGCCGGGTGACGCTCGACGGCATCGATCTGCGCGAGGTCGCGCAGGAGGACCTGCGCCGCGCCGTGCTGTTGTGCGGCCAGGACGCGCACCTGTTCAACACGACGATCCGCGAGAACCTGCTGATCGCCGATCGGGACGCGAGCGACGCACAGCTGTGGGGCGCGCTGCGGGCG
>JBEKRJ010000115.1:0-9567 GCA_049518835.1 Solirubrobacteraceae bacterium | reverse complement strand
CTTCCAGTAGCCAGCAGGGTTCGAGCCGGGAAACGAACTCGGCCCCTCGGTTTGCGGCTCGGCACGCCGCTGCACGACGATGCTGCAATGCAACGAACTCGGCAGCCCGACGGGCTCGCGCCGTCGCCCCGCAATGCCGCTGAAGCGCCTTTGCGATCGGCCGATCCTATGCATCGCCTAGGCAAACGCGCATCGCTGGACCCTGCGAGTCAGCCCTGCAATCGGCGACGAGCAGGGTCGGCGACGCACGCGCGGACGACGCCCTTCATGATCCGCTCGCCGGACTCGGCGCCACTCCCGCGAGGGTACGTTTGAGGCGCCGTCCGAGCACCAGGCGCCCGTGGCACGCGCGGCCCTGTCCCCGCCCGGACCGCCTCGCCGAGGAAGTTCGCTTGCGCAACGTGACATCGGTCGCGCAGCGGTCGTCGGATTGCGCCAAAAGCGACGACGCCGCATTCGGCCCTGACGTCGTCGCTTCGATGACGGTGCTTGCTCGCAGATTGCAAGCAGTCCGTCCAGTCGGACGATCGCTCGCCGCGCAAAGGAGTCACGCCGTCAGCCTCGGCCGCGTGACCGCTCTCGTGGAAAGCGATCACCCCGGTAGGCGCGGCTTGGGCTTCTGCCACTGGGCGATACCAGCAGCGAATGCAATCCCGAAAAGCGCTTGCTCCACGTGTAAGCCGTGGGGGAGCCAGCTAACGGTGGCCGTGCTTGCTTCCAGCCCCATCCGCAGCAGACCACGTACTCGGGAAGGGTTCCCAGCTCCTGCCGCACGCGTCACGTTCGTGACCGACCAGCAGGCGGTCGTGGCGCCATGAGCGAGGTTGGGCTGAGGCACTGTGCGCTCGATCAGGCGTCCCCTCGGGATACGGCTGGTGGGCTATCTAGTGGTGACTCCTGCAAGTCTTGTACCAATGGCATGGTTTCTGGCTGTTGATCGCGAACTGGTTGTCGTTCTGGTGAGCGATGATCGAGGTCGTGCGATGGTTAGCAAGCGGATTGTGGTCAGCCCTGAGGATCGAGCGGAGCTCGAGCGGATCGTTCGCTCGCGTCGCGCGGAGCGGCGGATGGTGGAGCGCGCTCAGGTTGTGCTGGCGTCGGCGGAGGGCCTCTCGGCGCGGGAGATCGCGCAGCGGGTTGGGTGCTCTGTGAAGTTGGCGGGCCGCTGGCGCGCGCGGTATGAGCGCGATGGGATGAAGGGGCTGGGGGACGCGCCGCGGTCGGGGCGGCCATTGACGCACGGGCCGCAGAAGCGGGCGTTGTTGATCGCGAAGGCGTGCACCCGTCCGCCGCAGACCGAGTCCGGGCAGCGGCGGGAGCGCTGGACGCACCGTCAGCTGGGTGAGGCGGTCGGGATCTCTGAGTCCCAGGCGCACCTGATCCTCTCGCGCGCGGAGATCAAGCCGCACCGGACCGAGTACTGGGTGATGACCGATTTCGACCAGCCGTAGGCGAGAGCCCGCGCCGGCGGCTCAGCGCGCGCGGGGTGAAGCCGCTGAGCGGCCGGGGGGGCAGCCGTCGACCAGCGCCCGGCTGAACCGGCGCTACGCGCCCGGTCGCATGCAGGCGATGAGTCCGCCGCTCTAGCTAGAGGCGCACTCATCGCGCTCACGGCTGCATCAACACCGCGCCTGGTGGCGTCCGGATGGTTCGTGGTTGCGGGGGTTTTGGGGTTGACGTGTCGGGTGGGGCTGCTACTGCCCGGGGCCTCGATTGATGGGCTCGCTGTGGTACGGTGACCTCCCCGCTCCAGACGGGGCCCGAGACGACAGGACATAGCCGGAGGTTCTCCTGGAGAGCACGATGGCGCCCTCAACCCCACCACGCCGGTCTCCGCTCGGTGGCCGGCATCCGCAGCGGCGCCACAGCCACCGTGCTGGCTGTCGCAGCGAAGAAGCTCGATGTCAAGATCGGCGACGTGGTCGAGATCGAGAGCCGCCGCTATGACGTCGTATTAGACAAGCAGGGCGGCGTGACGCTCGAGCCGGCGATCACCATGACGGTGGCCGACATCCGCGCAGAGCAAGGCGGGCGTCCCCTGACAAGCGAAGAGTTCCAGGAGCTTTTCGGGGACCTCCCCTCAGACGACGAGGGATAGTCAGTGGCGAGATCACGCCGCGACGCGATCAGCGTCGCGGTGCGGGTCCTCCCGGCGGTCTGGCGGGAGGAGGTCGAGCGACTCGATCAGCGCGCGCCAGCGCGTGTCGCAGCCGAGCGCGAACGCCGAGCACTCCAACAGTGTTCGCGCCAACCAGCACCGACGCTGGCGTCCACCTGGATCTCGTGGCGCTTGGCGAGCGCCATCCACGCCTCGGGACGCGCAGCGTGTACGAGCGGGCTCACAAGCGACTGCACGGTCGTTACCCGACCAGTAAGCCGGCGGGCCGCCCGTCAAGCGCCAACCCTGACGCTTCCGATCAGACCCAAGCCGCCGCAACCTCACCCGGTCGAGTTTCCGTTCCACCCCAACTGGCAGCGGGGCATCGCGCCGCGGCCGCACTGGGGACATCTCGACAAGCAACGACCATGTCCACGCCGTCTGTACCGGCGGAGGGCTTCAAGACCCAGCGAAACTCACGACAGGATGCGCGCGATGCCGATACCAGAAGTCGACCTGCCGCTCGGCGCGCTGGGCTGGGAGCTCTCACGCAACGGCCGGGCGTGGAGCCTGGGACGGGACGATCGATCAGTACCCGGCGCTGTGGGAGGGCACTCCGTCGGCCGGATGAGCGTCACCACGCGAGCTGGATCCGCGCGTTCGCCGCAGCACGACAGCGATGAGGTCGCGGCGATAGCCGTCCACCCGAGCGGTCCCAAGCCGGCAGCGACCGGGAGATCGCGGAGACGAGCTCGCAGCGGTTTCGCAGTCCCCGGGGCTCCGCGGCCTGGGCGCGGCAGGGGGACGCGAAGCTCGGCGCAGGCGGTCACAACAGCCGCCGATTCGCGCACTCAGCTTACCGGTCGTTTTGGATCGACTTTTCGGCGATCAGGACCTGCTGGTACAGGTTCACTGGTTTGGTCCCGTCCCGCAACGACATGGGGCACTTCCTCGGGGCGCTCACCCGCGATCACACGCTGCTGGACGCTGCCGACATCGCCCAGCTGATCGAGAACGGGCACATCCCGCCGCTCGACGAGCTCGTCGCGATGGACGACCGCGGCGAGCTGCCCTAGCCCGCGCCCGCGAAAGGCGACTGGACCTCAGCTCAGGCGCGAAGCCCGGACCGCAAACGCCAGCGGCTTGGACTACCAACCGCGATCGGGCGCGTGCGCCAGTGGCTTGACTGCGCGTTGCGTACCGGAAACGAAGGCAAGGCGCGACGGTGTCGCACCTCTTCGACGACAACGAGGCCTCGCCGGATCGAAGACTTACCCCAAGAAGGCCCGTGACCCGTTCGCACCTCGGGTTCCGGGCCGCTCGTCGTTAAGGAGCGCCGCGCCGCGACGGGGTCGCGGCAAACGCAGAGCCCCGCCGAAAACGACGGGGCTCCACATCCGCTCAGAAGGGTACCAAATGGTCCCCCAGTTGATCGCCCGTGTCGACGGGCTGCCCGTGTCGCTGCTCGAGCGCGGGGTCGTGTGGCCAGCGCCAGACAACGGGCGGCAGCGTGCCGGTGTCGGTGTGTCGCCGCGGCTGCGCGCGCGGATCGAGCGCCAGACAGCCGTGGTGCACGAGTGCCGGCTACCGGCGTGGGCAAGGGCCCTCGCCGAGCCGCAGGTCGACGCCGAACGGGTCGAGATCCGCGCCGAGCTGGTTGCGGCGGGGCTGCTGTAGATGCGCGGCCATCACAACCTGCTCGGAGATGCTGTTGATCGCGGTCGCCTATGCGCTTGTGCTGCTTGAGCTCGCAGCCGCCGTGCTTGCGGTCGCGGTCGCCGTGCGGCTGCTCGTCTCGCCGGCACGGGACGTGCTGTCGGCGCGGTGCGCCGTTGCCCGCTGCTCAATCGCTCCCACTGCGAGGCGGCGGTGATCGACCGGCCCGCGGCGGGAGCGGCGGACAGTCAGCTAGACGGTCGGCGTCGGGGCTAGCCGGTCTGGTGAATGTGGCGGGGCGCGCGGGCCTGACGGTCCAAGGCTCGCGTGCCCGCCACGCCCATAGACGTAACCCAAAGAACCAACGCAGGAATCAAGAGAGGACGACATGATCCAGATCGCGATCAGCGGCGAGCTCGCGGCCGCGCACGAGGCGTTCATGCGCGGCTGTGACGAGCGTGGCCATCGGGTCGAGGTGCTCGGGGAGGAGCGGCACGGGTCGCCGTCGCCGTCACCAGCGGCGGATGATGGACGCGAACTGCCCGACGAGGCGTACATCGGCCGACCGCATCCTGAGAAGGGGTACTACGCCGCTTGCTCGGAACCGTTCAGCACGGACCCTGATGACTTCTGCGGCTGCCCAATCTGCCAAGCAGCGCAATGGTCCGTCGCGCAGCAATTTCCGCCCGCCGAGGACTGCCTCGACGAGTGACGACCACGGACCGCGAGCCGAGGTCGGCGACGTGGCGGGCTACGGTCGCGCCTGCGGCGACCACCAACGCGCACAGCTTCGGCACGAGCGCACCGGTGGCTCAACTGATTTCGCCTGTGCGAGCGCGCTGTCGGTGCGGGATGCAACGGCGACAGGCGCCGATCAGCAGACGACGCGTGGTTCAAGCGCCCGGCAGAGCGATTCCGGAGAACACGCCGCCGGGCGCGGCGAACTGGTCGCCGAAGGCGGGCGGCTGGAAGTCGCCTCCACGCGCGAAGCGATTCCCGGCTGGCTGTGCCGGAAGGTGGCGGCGCTCGATGGCAAGACGCCGCTTGCGACGCTCGCAGCCGTCACGGTTGCGAGTAGATCGCCCGGCTCGCCGAGAATCTGATCTCCTTGCCGTTCAGCTAGAGCAGTGAGCGAACGGATAGCCGCGTCCTGTTGTCGCACGTGGTGCAGGCACGCTCACGCGGGCGTCGACGGGCTCGCGATCAGTCGCGACGGCAACGGCGCTTCAGGCGACCCGGCCAGACCACTTCGGCCTGCGCTCGACGCCAGCCAGCCGGAGCGCACGACGTAAGTCGCAGACAACGGCTCGCGCATCTTCGTCGGCCCACCCACCGGCCGGCACAACACCACCGAGAGGAGGCCGACCTTGATCTGAGACAGAGCCGACGCCGCGACGGTGTCGGGCGTTTCAACGCTCCCGCTAACGCGTCGACCCCAGAGATTGCACCTCCGGGGCCGACCAGATCCTCCAAAGGAGGAACCGTAAGTGACTGGAGAAGGTAGCACCAGCGTCAGCGGCACGCTAGGCCTCGCCGACGACGAGCCGCGACCCGATCACGAGCGCCTCGGTCCGGTCCGGATCGTCCGCGCGCTCGAGTCCGCCTCGCGCGCGCGTGGCGTCGCCTCGCGCACGTGCCGACCCTCGGCCAGGTGTGTGCGATGGCGTGGTTCGACGGGCGTGAGCCGTGCTCGTACCTGCTTGACCGGGCGGTGAACTTCGTCCCTGAGCCGATGCAGTTCGGCTACGAGTCAGAGCTCGGCCGGCACGCGCTGTGCTTCACCTGCCAGGACCCGTATGGGCGGGCGATGGAGCTGGTGATGATGCGCGATGGCGGCGGGTTTGACCTGCTGAGCGGCTGCCAGCCGCCGCACTCCCTGTGGGCTCGGAGGCGCCCGTCCGGTTCGCCCGGGCGGGGTCTCCGGGCCCCTTCTCTTGTCCTTTGCGATGAATTGAAGGGAGGTGCGCGCGTGCGCACCGTGATCGCCCCGCTATTGGCGGAGGTGGAGGCAGAGCTGGCCGCGCTCGACGCGCGGCTGCAGGACGTCGCGCGACGGTACATTCGGCGGCTCGCGCTCGAGCCGTTCCTGGGTCCGGTCGTGCCGAGGGGCCCACTGGCGGCGATGGGCGCCCGGAGGGTCTACTTCGACCGCGACAGCCAGCCCGACGACCTGTTCAGGTCGCGGCGGCTGCCGGCCCGGCGCGGCGACCAGGATCTCAGCGAAGGGCCGCGGTGGCGGATCGTCTACTGGATCGGGGAGGCCGGATGCGCCCAGACGCGCATCGTGGTGATCCTCGCCGTCGGACTCGGGCACGCCGACCCGCCGAACCCGGATGCGTACCAGCTCGCGGCAAGACGGCTGCGGGCGCTGACGAGCGTGGCGTCGACTAGAAGGAGGGTGAAATGAACGCTTATTGCGTCTCGCGAGCGGGTTACCATCGGATCATGTCCGACGACGGCCTGCCGCATCCGTGCGAGGCGCTGACGCTGTCGCAGGTTCGCGATCAGCAGCCGCGTGTGATCGAGATGCTCGAGCACGGTGGCGCGGTGATCGTCTACAGCGACGGTCAGGAGCATCTGCTCGGCGTGCTGACCCGTGATCGCCGACTGCTTGATGAGGCGTCGATCGCGGCGATGATCGACACCGGGCATCTGCCGCCGCTCGCCGAGCTGATCGCGATGGACGACCGCGGCGAGCTGCCCTAGCCCGCTCGCAAAGTCAGCAGCAATCCCGGCCGCCCAGCCTTAAGGCTCAGCGGCCGTTTGACGTTCAGGCCAGTGTCAGCGCGTGACCGCGCCGGCGCTCGAGCGCGGGCTAGCCGTTCGCGTCCCACCACCAAAAACTTCCGCCTAGCCGGAGCCGCCGCGTGAACGGCGCTGCGCTGTGCACAACGGCGCCGCGGCCGGAGAGAACGAACGGCTCGCGTGGGGCGACGCGGGCGAGATCGAGAAGGCCGCGGGTCCGCAGTTCGGCGGGCTCGCGCCAGAAGACAGATAAGGAGGCCCTGATGGGGTCAACGCTGAAGTTCGAGTCAGACCGCCGCGAACTGGTGCGCGAGCGCCGGCACGCGAGGATCGAGCGCAAGCAGCAGCGCCGACAGGCACGCGAGGACAAGCGCTCGCAGCCCGCCACGATCCCGGACGCCCACGCAGCGACGCAGCCGTCTGTGACGCAGCGCGCCGCGCGACAGCGGCTGCAGGCGGCGGTCGACCAGATCGTGAACGAGGCACTCGACCGCCACGACCAACTGGCGGCCACGGCGAGCGCCCCCGTGACCGGAACCGGTGAGAACCCGCCGCGCGTGCCGGCCGGGGAGACCCGACACGCGCGGCGGGCACCAACAAGCGCAAGCGCGCGAAGCGCCGGCACGAACGAGCAGCCGGGCGGCGGCGAGGACGCACAGGCAATTCCGGCGGTCGCTGGCGGAGCCGAGCGAGCACCGCGCGTGCGGCGCCGCGAGCGTGACCTCGCGGAGTTCCGCGACCGTCGCCAGAAGGTGGCTGACGAGGCACGCGATGAGGCCGGTAGGCGGATCGCGCGATCGGGCGGGCCGGCCTGCGTCGCCGACGCGCTCGCCGCGCTGGCCCACGCAAGCGCCGCGCCTTGGGGCGCCGAGCGCGAGCAGCTCCAGGGCGCGATCGAGACCGGACGGGTCGCGGCAGTCGGCGCGGTCGCCCGCCGCGCGCTGTGGGCTATCAGCCGCGACGCGGCACGCAGCTCGCGCAGGGCCAAGCGCGACCCGGAGCTCGCGCTGGCGGCGTGCGTCGCCTACGCGCTCATCGCCCGCCTGCCGCGCACCGTGCTGCGAAGCGCGCAGCGGGCACGCCCAGCCCCGCGCCCGCGCCCGGCCTCGCGGCGCGCCTTCTGGCGCTGACACCCGCCAAGCATCGAAACGGTTCGCCAACCGCAGGGCTGTGGGGCCGCGGACCGCTACCGACCTCGCCGGGTGCCGGTCATGGACCGTGGTCGCGTGCGAGATCAAGCGGCGGCCGGAGACAACGAGATAGATACCCGGTACCCACGAGCATCACGCTCAGCGGGGTGGCTGTCGCCGCCGAGACGCTTGATGTGAGGCTGGGCGACGTAGTCGAGATCGAGGCCCGCCGGTACGACGTCATGTCGGTGAGGCTCGTGCCGGCGGCTCGAGTTCGATGCCGGCCCGCGCGGTGGTTTGGGCATCGCCGGCGGTCGGCTACCCACCCCGCGCGGCCGCGGGCACCGGACAACCGTCCACGCGACAACTAAGGGAGGAATTACGATATCGGTAGTGGCAACCCGACTCGAGCTTGACGTGCAGGAGGTAAGCCGACGGCTGTCGGAACTGGCCGCGGAGGTCGAGCGGCTGCAGAAGGCAGCCGAGGCGCTGCGCGCGAGCGCCGCCGCGCGTGAGGAGCGAGTCTCGCCCTCGGTCCCGCTTGACGCGCCGGCGCCGAGCGCATCGCTGGTGGTTAGCGATGATGCTTACGACGCGTTCGTCGAGCGGCTCGAGCAGCCGCCCGCGCCGAACGAGCGGTTGCGGCGCACGATGCTCGGCCGGAGCACCGAGCGAGAGTGAGCGACGATGTCCGGGTGGCGCCGCTGCGCGGCGCATCGCCGGACTTCACCAGCGGCCGGGACGAACTTGACCGCTCGTTTGCGCACCATGCTCCCGAGGCGACGCCAGCAGGATCCGCACGCGTGTACGTGGCGCATCGTCGCGAGCGGCTGGTGGGTTACTTCGCGCTCTGTGCAGGCTCCGTCGATCCCGAGCGAGCCGGGACTCGCACCCGCAAGGGCATGCCCCGGCATCCGATCCCCGTCGTGCTTCTTGCGCGGCTTGCGGTCGCAAGTGACACGCAGGGCGGCGGGATCGGCCATCTGCTTGTACGGCGTGCCGGCGAGCTGACGGTCAGGGCCGCACGTCTGATCGCGGTCCGAGCACTGATCGTCGACGCCCTCGACGCGGAGACCGCCGCGTTCTACGAGCGTGTGGGGTTCACACCGATGCAAGCGGAAGCGCTGCGGTTGGAGATCCTGGTGAAGGACCTCGAACCGATGATCGGCCGCTCAATCGACGACTAGCACGCCGCCTGCCCGACGAGGCTCGCGCCGACGGGCGCCACCCCGCGAACGCGGAGTGTTCGTGCGTGCCCTGTCAAGCCAGGGCCTGACTGTCACCGGCGGCTCTGATCTACCACCAACCCGTGGGTGGGACATCGCGCGCCACCATCCTGTCGCCCGGGGATGCGGGCGCCCGGTCGCTAAGGGCGACCGCCGCGCGACGGTCTCGCGCCCAGCCACTCCTCACAGGCGGTCAGTTGCATCTCCACCCCGGATGCAGTCCCTACTCGCCCGCGTCGACGGCGTGCCGGCGATGCCGATCGCGAGCGCGCGTGTGTGGCCCGTCCCGTCCCGACGTCTTCCAGGCCGTCGCGGCGCTCGCGCGAGCTCATCGCACGCCTGACCGCGGTCGTGCACAACGCCCGCACGCCGCGCTGGGCGATCGCGCTGCTCGCCGAACTCGACATCAACGTCGAGATGGTGGCCGCGGGGCGCCTGTAACGCCACGGACCAGACGAAGGACTACAGCAACAGCCACCCCCCCACCAGCGAAGGAGAACCCGATGCTCAACCCCGTCACCGCAACCCTCGAGCCCGCCGCCCGCGACGTGCAGAACCCCGCGCCGCCAACCCGGCCGGGCATAACCGGCGGGCCGTTCGCGCCGCTGTTCACACACGCGGTCGAGGTCGCCCTCTCGGCCGTGCGAGACGAGCTCGTCCGGCTGCTCGCGCGCGTGTTCGTTCCCGACGGCGAGCTGCTCTAGGACGCCGA
>JBEKRJ010000114.1:0-11090 GCA_049518835.1 Solirubrobacteraceae bacterium | reverse complement strand
TGCTGCTCGCGCGCCGCGGCGACGTGCGCGCGACGGCTAGCGACGCCGATCCGGGCACCGTCGAGCTCGGCCGGCGGATGGCCGCCGAGCTCGCGTTGCCGGTCGCATTCGCTCGCGCGGACGTGACGCGCCGGTTGCCGTTCGCGCCGGCGAGCTTCGACACGGTCACCGCCTTGCACGTGCTCGAGCACCTGCCCGCGCGCGACACCGGCGTGGCGCTCACGCAGCTGTGCCTGGCGGCACGTGCGCGGGTGATCGTGGCAGTGCCGCTGGAGTCCTCGCCGGATCCGGTCTACGGGCACCTGCAGGCGTTCGATCTCGACCGGCTGGGCGACCTTGCCGACCGCGTGCCGGGGTGGCGTGGACGCGCCCACGAGCATCTCGGCGGGTGGCTGGTGCTCGAGCGCGAGGCGTGTCGCGTAGGCGGTTGAAGCATCCCGCGCGTTTTGCGCCGCGATCGCGACCGCAGGTCGCCGCGGCTCGCAGCGCGCGTCCCGTGCGCGACGGCTGCGCGCCTTTGCCCAAGGGCACAGTCGGAGGATAGAGTCGGTACGTGTCAAACGGAGAGGGACGCGTGGCGCGGTTGCGCAACGCGCTGACGCCGCCGGAGTGGCGGCGCGCCGCTGCGCTCGTAGCGGCGATCGTGGCGCTGCACGCAATCGGCCTGTTCCTGCTGCTGGCGCTCGTCGTGCCACACGGCTTCCGGGTCGGCAACGCCGGCTTCGGACTCGGCTTGGGCGCGACCGCCTCCGTGCTCGGTCTCAGGCACGCGTTCGACGCCGACCACATCGCCGCGATTGACAACACGACCCGCAAGCTGATGGCCGACGGCCAACGGCCGTTGAGCGTCGGCTTCTTCTTCTCGCTCGGCCACTCGACAGTCGTGTTCGCGCTCGCCTTCGGACTGGCACTCGGCGTGCGCGGGCTTGCCGGCTCGGTCGCCAGCGGCAGCTCGACGCTGCACGAGGCGACCGGAGTGATCGGTCCGGTCGTGTCCGGCGCCTTTCTGCTGCTGATCGGACTGCTCAACGTCGGCGTGCTGATCGGCACGCTGAAGGTGTTCGGCGCGATGCGGGCGGGGCGCTACGACGAGCGCGAGCTCGAGCGCCAGCTCGGTGCCCGGGGGCTGCTGAACCGCATTTATGGCCGGGCGACCAGGGCAGTTGCCAAGCCGTCGCACATGTACCCACTCGGGGTGCTGTTCGGCCTCGGGTTCGACACCGCGACCGAGGTCGCGCTGCTGTTCCTCGCGGCTGGCGCCGCCGCGAACAACCTGCCGTTCTACGCGATCCTGTGCCTGCCGATCCTGTTTGCCGCGGGCATGTCATTGCTCGACACGGCCGATGGCGCTTTTATGAACTTTGCCTACGGCTGGGCGTTCTCCAAGCCGGTCCGCAAGCTGTACTACAACATCACGATCACGGGCCTGTCAGTCGTGGTCGCGCTGTTGATCGGCACGATCGAGCTCGGCAGCGTGCTCGTCAACCGATTGCGCCTGAGCGGCGGCCCGTGGGACGTGTTCACCAGCCTCGATCTCAGCTCGGTCGGCTACATCGTGGTCGCGACGTTCGTGCTCACGTGGGCGCTCGCCGCCGCGATCTGGCGGCTGGGACACCTCGACGAGCGGTGGTCCGTGAGCCTCGCCAACCGCCGCGACGAGGCTCCCGTCTCGGCATCCGCCGCCGACGTGCTTTGACACGATGGGCCGGCAACGTAACTGATAGAACACCCAGTCCGAGTTGCCAATCCAGAGGGAGGTCATGATGCACACCCAAACTCAGCCGACGAACGTCGAGCGTGATCAGATTCAGATCGACGCGTCGCCGAGCGCCACGGTAGCCGAGCGGCCCGAGGTCGAGACCGAGATCGTGATCGACGACCTGCTCGTCGAGGACGTCTCGATCGACGGCATGTGCGGCGTTTATTGACAGTGCCTGAGATGACCGTTACCGGCGTCGATTTCGATTGCGGGTGGCGGCTGAATCGACAGGTCGCGCTGCGCCCAGAGGCGTTTGGGGCGCTGGCCTATCACTTCGGCACCCGCCGCCTGAGCTTCCTCAAGAGCCGCACGCTGCTGGAGGTGGTGCAGACGCTCGCCGATCACGACAGCGCGCGTGCCGCGTGCGAGGCGGCGGGCGTCGGCCCTGAGGAGCTGCCGAGCTACGAGCGGGCGCTGGCGACGCTCGCCGACACGGGCATGATCACGCCGAGGGATCGGCCATGACCACCGTCGCCCCAGCGCCGATGCGCCTCGTCGACCAATTCGAGTCCGGGCTCGACGCACCGATCTGCCTGACGTGGGAGTTGACCTACGCGTGCAACCTGGCGTGCGTGCACTGCCTGTCGAGCTCCGGTCGGCGCGATCCGCGTGAGCTGACAACCGCCGAGTGCCAGGCGGTGATCGACGAGCTCCAGCGCCTGCAGGTGTTCTACGTCAACATCGGTGGCGGCGAGCCGACCGTCCGCGCCGACTTCTGGGAGCTGGTCGACTACGCCACCGCCCACCAGGTCGGGGTCAAGTTCTCCACCAACGGCAGCCGCATCACGCCCGCGGTCGCGCAGCGGCTCGCCGCCAGCGACTACGTCGACGTGCAGGTGTCAGTCGACGGCGCGACCGCCGAGATCAACGATGCGGTCCGCGGCGTGGGCTCGTTTGCGACCGCGGTGCGCGCGATGGAGCGGCTGGCGGCGGCGGGCTTTCACGGCTTCAAGCTATCGGTCGTGATCACGCGCCACAACGCCGGGCAGCTGGATGATTTCAAGGCGCTGGCCGATCGCTACCACGCACAGCTGCGGCTGACCCGGTTGCGCCCGTCGGGGCGCGGCGCCGACGTGTGGGACGAGCTGCACCCGACCGCGTCTCAGCAGCGCGAGGTGTACGACTGGCTCGTCGCCCATGGTGAGGAGGTATTGACAGGAGATTCGTTCTTTCACCTGTCAGCGTTCGGACAGTCACTGCCCGGACTGAACCTTTGTGGCGCAGGTCGCGTCGTGTGTCTGATCGACCCGGTCGGCGACGTGTACGCCTGCCCGTTTGCGATCCACGAGCAGTTCCTCGCCGGCAACGTGCGCGAGCCCGGCGGCTTCACGCACGTGTGGCGGGCCTCGGAGCTGTTCCTGGAGCTGCGCCGGCCGCAGTCCGCGGGCGCATGCGCAAGCTGTGGCTTGTTCGACCGCTGCCGGGGCGGCTGCATGGCGGCGAAGTTCTTCACCGGCCTGCCGATCGACGGCCCCGATCCCGAATGCGTGCTCGGCCACGGGGAGCGCCTGCTCGCGCAGCGAGATGGGGCGCCGGCCCCGCGGCCGTCGGTCGACATGTCGCGGCGCAAGCCGCGCCGGGCGAGCGTCATATCGCTCGCTGGGGTCACCGCGCTGCCTGCCCGGCCCTGCGACGAGAGCCCGGTTGCGGGCGTGGCGAAAAGTGGGTGTGGCTGATGCCAGGTGGATTCTTTGAGACGGTGGCCGAGGCGCAGCGCCGCGCCAAGCGGCAGTTACCCAAGTCCGTCTACATGGCGCTCGTCGCCGGCTCCGAGTCGGGTCGCACGGTGCGCGACAACGTCGAGGCGTTTGGGCAGCTGGGCTTTGCGCCCCACGTCGCGGGGTTGAGCGGCGAACGCGATCTGTCGACGACCGTGATGGGGCAGCCGGTCTCGCTGCCGGTGATCATCTCGCCGGCGGGCGTGCAGGGCGTGCATCCCGACGGTGAGGTGGCAGTCGGGCGTGCGGCGGCCGCGCGTGGCACCGCGATCGGCGTGAGCTCGTTTGCGGGCAAGCCGGTCGAGGAAGTCGCCGCGGTCAACTCGCAGACGTTCTTTCAGATGTACTGGGCGGGCGACCGAGCGGCGCTGCTGGAACGCGTCGCGCGCGCCAAGGCTGCGGGCGCGGTGGGGCTGATCGTCACCCTGGACTGGTCGTTCTCCTACGGCCGCGACTGGGGCAGCCCCGTGATCCCCGAGCAGATGGACATCAAGGCGATGCTGCGGTTCGCGCCGGAAGCGGTGCTCAAGCCGCGCTGGCTGTACATGTGGATGAAGGCCGGCGGCCCGCCTGACCTGACCGTTCCGAACATGGTCCGCCAGGGCGAGACCGGCCCGACCTTCTTCGGTGCCTACGGGGTGTGGATGCAGACTCCGCCGCCGACGTGGGATGACCTGCGCTGGTTGCGCGAGCACTGGGACGGACCGCTGATGCTCAAGGGCGTGATGCGCGTCGACGACGCGCTGCGCGCGGTCGACGCCGGCTTCACGGCGATCTCGGTGTCCAATCACGGTGGCAACAACCTGGACGGCACCCCGGCCCCGATCCGCGCGCTGCCGGCGATCGTCGAGGCGGTGGGCGATCGAGTCGAGGTGCTGCTCGACGGCGGCATTCGCCGCGGCAGCGACGTCGTCAAGGCGCTCGCGTTCGGCGCGCGCGCGGTGATGATCGGGCGGGCGTACCTGTGGGGCCTTGCCGCCAACGGCCAGGCCGGCGTCGAGAACGTGCTCGACGTGCTGCGGATGGGGATCGATTCGGCGCTGATGGGACTCGGGCATTCCTCGATCAAGGAGCTGAGCCCCGCCGACCTGCTGATTCCGACGGACTTCGTCCGCAGGCTCGGCGTGCCCGATCATTCCGGCTGAGGCGCACCCGCCCGCATGTCGCTGCGCGACACCGCCCTCGGGAGCTCGCAGCGGGGCAGCGCGCTCGGGAGCTCGCAGCGCGGCACCGCGCTCGGGAGCCTGACGTGGCCCGACACCGAGGGCTACGCGCCGGCCACGGTGCTGGCAGTCCCCGTCGGCGCAACCGAGCAGCACGGGCCGCACCTGCCGCTGTCGACCGACACCGAGATCGCGCTGGGCCTCGCCGAGGGGCTCAGCGCGCGCCGGCCGGCGGTCGTCGTCGCGCCGCCGGTGGCGTACGGGTCCAGCGGCGAGCATTGTGAGTTCGCCGGCACGCTGTCGATCGGGCAGGAGGCGATCGAGTTGCTGCTCGTCGAGCTCGGGCGCTCTGCGTCGGCAACGTTTCGCCGGACGCTGCTGATCTCGACCCACGGTGGCAACGCGCAGCCGGTCGCGCGGGCGCTGGCGCGGCTGCGCGCGGAGGGCCGCGACGCGCGCGCGTTCTCCCCGACCTGGTCACACGATACGCACGCCGGGCGCGCGGAGACGTCGCTGATGCTCGCGCTGGCGCCCGCGCAGGTACGGCTCGGCGTGGCACAGGCAGGAGCGACGGCGCCGCTGCGCGAGCTGCTGCCGCGGCTGGTCGCCGCCGGCGTGCGCGAGGTGAGCCCCAACGGCGTGCTCGGCGACCCGGCGGGGGCGTCGGCGGACGAGGGCGCCAGCATGCTGGCGCGTGCGATCGACCAGCTGGTCGAGCTCGTCGACGAGTGGGTGGCGCGCGCGTGACGAGCGGCCGGCGAGGGGTCCATCCAGATGTCCACGAATAGCGAGCTGACGGCGCCGGGCGCGCCGCGCCTGGTGCTCGACGAGTCGGCGCGGCGCCACGCCGGCGCGCTGACGGGCGGCTCGCCGCGACGGGTGCTGCGGATGACGCCCGCCGGCTGGCAAGTCTTGCGAGCGCTGCAGCACGGAAGCGATGACTCCGCCGCCGCCCAGGCGCTGCGTCGGCGGCTGCTGGACGCCGGCCTCGCGCACCCCCGGCCCGGCTACCGGGAGGCGCCCGACGTGACGATCGTCGTGCCCGCCCGCGACCGGTCCGCGGACCTCGAGCGCTGCCTGGCCGCGCTCGACGCCCGCCCACCCGGGGTCAAGTTGCTCGTCGTCGACGACGGGTCCCGTGATCGCGAAGCGCTGGCGGCGACCGCCGCCGCCCACGGCGCCCGGATCGTGCGGCGCGAGCGCTCGGGCGGCCCCGCCGCCGCCCGCAACGCCGCCCTGCACCACGTCACGAGCGAGCTCGTCGCGTTCCTGGACAGCGACTGCGCGCCGGCGCCGGATTGGCTACAACGCCTCGCCGGGCACTTCGACGACCCGCTCGTCGGCGCGGTCGCCCCGCGCGTGCGGCCCGTCGCCGCGCCCACGCCCGTCGCCGCGCCCACGCCCGTCGCCGCGCCCACGCCCGCCGCCGCGCCCACGCCCGCCGCTGCCCCCGCCGCGCGCTCGGCGCTCGCGCGTTACCTGGCGGCGCGCTCGCCGCTGGACATGGGGAGCAGAGAGGCCGGGGTCACGCCCGGCGGGCCGGTGTCCTACGTGCCGACGGCGGCGCTGGTCGTGCGCCGCAGCGCGCTGGCCGGCGGCTTTGACGCGCGCTTGCGCTACGGCGAGGACGTCGACCTCGTCTGGCGCCTGCGCGACGCCGGCTGGCGCGTGCGCTACGACCCGAGCGTCGTGGTCGCGCACCGCGAGCCGCAGGCGCTGGCGCACGTGCTCGCGCGGCGCTTTCGCTACGGCACCGCGGCCGCGCCGCTGCACCGGCGCCACCCGGGACGGCTGCTCCCGGCGGTGCTGGCGCCGTGGCCGGCGCTGGTCGTCGCGCTCGTGCTCGCACGGCGCCCTGCGATCGCGGCCGTGCTTGCCAGCCAGCAAAGCGCCGCGCTTGCCCGCCGCGTCGCGCGCCTCGGGCTGCCGCCCAGCTGGGGGATCCGATGGTTTGCGGACGCGATCGAGGCCGCGATCGTGTCGATCGGACGGTACCTCGCCACGTTTGCGCTGCCGCTGACCGTCGCGGTCGCGTGGCGCCGGCGGCGGCCGGCGGCGCTCGCGCTGCTGGTGGCGCCCGCACTGCAAGAGCGGCGCCGGCGGGGCGGCGAGCTCGATCCGCTGCGCTGGGTCGCGCTGGCGCTGGCCGACGACTTCGCTTACGGCGCCGGCGTCTGGTGGGGCGCCATCAGGGCGCGCACCGCGGCGCCGCTGATCCCAAGGGGCCCCAAGCCTGGGGCTGGCACGCGAATCAGGTCGTCAGCCCGGCGTCGGTGGGCAGCACGTGACCGGTGAGTGAGCTGCTCTCGCGGCTGCACAGCCAGGCGATCGGCGCCGCGATCTCGTCGGGGTGCAGCAGCCTCCCGTGCAGCGGGTTGTGGGCGAAGTCGTCGACGTTGGCGTAGTCGTAGATCTCGGCGGTGACGTCGAGCATCGTCGTCGATGTCGGGCCGGGGGCGACGGCGTTGGCGGTGATGCCGCTGCCGGCGAGATCGGCCGCGAGGCCGCGCACGAGCCCGGCGACGCCGGCCTTGGCGGCGCCGTAGGCCGCCAGCCGTGGCATGCCATGGTGCGCCGCCGCCGACGCGACCGCGACGAACCGCCCGTGACGGGGCTCGGGCCGGGCGAGCAGCGCGGGAACGGCTGCCTTGACCAGTCGCCAGACGCCGGTCAGGTTGACGTCGACAGTGAGCTGGTAGGCCGCCTCGGACATTTCCCACAACGGCGGCCCGCCGAGCATCATCCCCGCGACCGCGACCGCGGCATCGAGGCGGCCGAACTTGCGCACGGCGACCATCACGGCGCGGTCCAGCGCCAGCTGGTCGCGCACGTCGGCGATCACGGGAAACACCAGCTCGGGGTGGTCGCACCAGTCGACGAGCTCCTGCAGGTCCTGCTCGGTCGCGAGCTCGTATCCGAGCGACGGGTCGTCCGCGCAGCGGTCGATCGCGACAATCGCCCATCCGTCGTGCGACAGTCGACGGACGGTCGCCGCCCCGATCCCGCGCGCAGCGCCGGTCACGATCGCGACCCCCGTCAACTCTTGGACCCGGACCGCGCGCGCGCGGTCGCCGGTCACCGCGTGTGCCATGCTTGCCTCAATGGAGAGGAGGTTACAGTCGTGGGGGAGACCCGCACGTCGTGCACCGGCGAACGGCACGCGGCCGGATGTGATCATCGTCGGCGGCGGCTCGGCCGGCAGCGTCCTTGCCGCGCGGCTCAGCGAGGACCCGGAGCGGTCGGTGATGCTGCTCGAGGCCGGGCCCAACTTCAACGCGCTCGCCCGCCTGCCGCCCGAGGTCCGGCATGTCGGCTCGCTGGCGGCGGCCGTCCCCGGGCACCCCAACAACTGGGCGTTCACCGGGCAGCTGACGCCGCACCTGACCTACTCGGTCCCGCGGGGCAAGATCATCGGCGGCTCGAGCTCGATCAACGGCGCCTATTTCGTGCGCGCCGTGCCCGAGGACTTCGAGCGCTGGGTGCAGGCGGGTAACGACGCCTGGTCGTTCGAGCAGGTGCTGCCCTACTACCGCAAGCTCGAGCACGACCGCGACTACGGCGGCCCGTTTCACGGCACCGACGGCCCGGTCCCGGTCAAGCGCCAGGGCGGCGATCTCGAGAGTCCAGTGACGGCGGCGTTCATCGAGGCGGGGCTGCAGCTGGGGTTCGCCGACGAACAGGACAAGAATTGCCCAGGCACGCCGGGCGTCGGCCTCGTGCCACTGAACGCGATCGACGGGATCCGCATCAGCACGGCGGTCGCGTACCTGTTCCCGTGCGCGCGCCGGCCGAACCTGACGATCCGCCCGCAGACGTACGCGCGACGCGTGCTGTTCGAGGGCGACCGCGCGATCGGGGTCGAGGTCGAGAGCGCGGCCGGACGCCAGGAATGGATCTACGGCGCCGAGGTCGTCCTGTGCGCCGGGGCGATCGGCTCGCCGCAGCTGCTGATGCTGTCGGGCGTCGGCCCTGCCGACGAGCTGCGCGCGCTCGGGATTCGCGTCGTGCACGACGCGCCGGGGGTCGGCAAGGACTTCGGCGACCACCCCGAGCTGTGGGTCACGTTCCGCCCCAACCGGATGATGATGCCGACGCACCCGCACATGGCCTTCCATCAGGCGGCGCTGAACTACACCGCCGAGGGCTCGCCCACGACCGGCGACATGGAGATCATCTGCGGCGTGTTGTCGATCGCGCAGATGACGCTCGGCTCGGGCTTGTCCTCGTTGCGCGGCCTTGCCGAGATCGTCAGGCGGCCGGTCCGCACGCTGGAGGCGGTCCGCGGCGTCTCGGTCAAGCGCCTGCTCGCCGAGGCGCACACGCACGCCGACCTGCCGTTGCTGTGCGGCCTGCAACAGGAGCGCAGCCGCGGCGAGCTGCGGGTCACCTCGACCAGCCCGCACGTGCGCCCGTCGCTGCACTACAACTATCTCGCCGAGCCGAGCGATCTGCAGCGGATGCGCGAGTGCGTACGGCTCGCGGTCGAGCTCCTCGCAGCCGGCCCGCTGCGGCGGCTGGTCGCCACGCGCACCTCGCCGAGCGACGCGGACCTCGCCTCCGACCGGGCGCTCGACCACTGGATGCGCGCCAACCTCGCGACCGCGATCCACATGTGCTCGACCTGCAAGATGGGCCCGCAGATCGACAGCGGGGCGGTCGTCGACCAGCGTTTCCGCGTCCACGGCGTCAGGTCGCTGCGGGTCGTCGACACCTCGGCGATGCCCGACCTGATCCGCCGCGGGCCGAGCGCGACCGCGATCATGATGGCCGAGCGCGCCGCCGAATCTTCGCCTGGCTGTGTCCTCGGACCTCAATGTAGCCCCACTACACCTTCGGTCCTGCGTCCTTGCCAGGCTCGATTTTCGCTCGCCAGCCCATCAACGAACTTACAGGATGCACCACTAGGCCAGGCGCCGCGCGTCAGGCGATCTCGAACCGCTCGGCCCGCTGCGCCTCGCGCTCGGACTCGGACAGCATTTGCACGAACAGGTACACGAGCGCGATCCCCATCACGATCGACTGCTCGAGCGCCATCACCAGGCCCGCCATCGACTGGTCCTCGTGCGGGCTCAGGCCCCAGTAGTGGGGCTTGTTGGCGTAGAACGCGTACAGCACGCGCGGCGCGAACGCGAGCGCGATCCCGAGCATCCCGACGAGCAGCTTGGTCGAGACCATGTACAGCACCGGGCCGAGCCCGCCCAGCCGCATCCGGCCGCGGATCGGCGACAGCAAGTGCCACCAGTAGAGGCTCCCGGCGGCGAAGAAGCAGGCGTGCTCGAGCACGTGCAGCAGGCTCGAGCCCTGTGCGCGGTCATACAGCGCCGGGATGTGCCACAGCCACAGAAACCCCGCGTACGCGGCCACGGCGAACGCCGGATGGGCCAGGTACCCGGCGCGACGCTCGATTGCCGTCAGCCGCCGCGTGACCGGGCGCAGCAGGACCTTGGTCAGGCCGAGGATCAGCAGGATCGGGGCGATGTCGAGCAGCAGCATGTGCTGGACCATGTGCATCACCATCAGCTGGTCGCCAAGCGAATCGAGCGGCGACACCAGCGCGACGAGCACCGTCAGCAGGCCGCCGGCGAACAGCGTCAGGCGACCCCAGCCGGGCGGATGGGGCTCGCGCGGCGCGCGCGCGCGCCGCCAGCCGCGCGCGTACACCAGCGCGAGCACGCCGACGCCGAGCAGCACGCCGGGGTCCCACGACCACGTTGCCTGTACGGACATGTCCGTAGATTCTCCCAATCGACAAAAGTCGTGCGGCGCACTAACCTCATCGATTTACGAACCCATCCTTCCGCAAGCAAGGAGGTCGGCCGTGCGAATCCAGGTCAAGGGCCGTAACCTGCCCGTTTCCGACGACTTGAAAGAGCACGTCGAAAAGCGCTTCCGCAAGGTCTCACGACAGGTGTCAGAGCTGGCCGAGCTGGAGGTCGAGGTGTTCGAGGAGCGCAACCCGGCGATTGCAGATTCGCAGGTCGCGGAGGCGACGCTGCATCTCAAAGGGGTGACGCTCAGGGCCCGCGACGCATCGGCGGACATCGTGCACTCGATCAACCTGTGCGCCGAGGAGCTTTCGGTGCAGGTCAAGCGCCACCGCGACAAGCGCCGCAAGCGGCGCGAGGCGCGCGCCGGAACCGAGCCGGGCCTCGACCCAACCGGACCGGGCCTCGACCCAACCGGACCGGGCCTCGACGGAACCGAGGCGGGCCTCGACGGCATCGAGCCGGGCCTCGACGGCATCGAGGCGGGCCTCGACCAGGAGGAGCTGACGCCGGGGATCTCGGCGCCGTCGGGCATCTCGCCCGCGGCTTCGTCGGGAATCTCGCCCGCGGCCTAGCGCCTCTCGCCCGCGGCCCGGCGCCACAGACCCCGCGCACGCGGAGGCCTGAGATGCGGCGGGGTCCGATCCTCGACGGTCGGGCCCCAGGGCCGCTGCTACCCTAACCA
>JBEKRJ010000113.1:0-9660 GCA_049518835.1 Solirubrobacteraceae bacterium | reverse complement strand
CCTGCTCGTCGACGACCGGCTCGAGAACCTGACCGCGCTCGAAGCGGTGCTCAGGCCGCTCGGCTACCCGGTGCGCACCGCCGCATCCGGCGCCGGCGCGCTGCGGCTGCTGCTCGAGCAGGACTTTGCGCTGATCTTGCTCGACGTGCGGATGCCGGGGCTCGACGGCGTCGAGACCGCGCGCCTGATCAAGAGCCGCGTGCGCACGCGTGACGTACCGATCGTGTTCCTGACCGCCGCCCGCGACGAGGTCGCCGACGTGATCCGCGGCTACGGCGTCGGCGCGATCGACTACGTGCTCAAGCCCGTCGACCCCGAGCTGCTGCGCTCGAAGGTGGCGGTGTTCGTCGAGCTCGAGGCCAGCCGCCGCGCGCTGCGGCAGTCCGAGAGCTTCCTGCGCGGCGCGTTCGAGGCGGCGCCGATCGGCAAGACGGTGCTCGACGGCGACCGCCGGATCGTGCGCTCAAACCCGGCGTTCGCGCGCGCGATCGGTCGCGAGCCCGCCGAGCTGCACGGCATCGCGGTCGCGGAGCTGTGCCACGAGCAGGATCGCGAGCAGCTCTCGCGCGTGCTCGCCGCGGTCGCCCGCCAGCCGCCCGGCGACGCGCCGGCGCGCGAGGAGGTCGACCTGCGGCTGCGGACGAGCACCGGCGCGGAGCTGTGGGTCGGGCTGGTCGCGTCGTCGATCCAGACCGCCGAGCTGACCGAGGTCCTGCTGCTCGCACAATGGGTCGACCTGAGCGCGCGACGGCGCGCCGAGCAGGCGCGCGCCGAGCTGCTGCTCGAACAGGCGGCGCGGACCCACGCCGAGGCGATGGCGGCGCGGATGCAGCGGCTGCAGGCGCTCGGCGGCGCGCTCGAGTCGCTGGCGCTGGAGGAGCTGCTGCCAGAGCTCGCCAAGCAGCTCGTGCAGATGTTCGACGCGCAGGCCGCCGAGGTCAAGATCGCCGGCGCCGACGGCAAGCCGGTCGTCGTCGTGGCGCGCGACCGTCGCCTGCAGCCCGTCGCCGGCGACGCCGAGCCGCTGGCAAGCGCGGGCGCCGCCGAGGTGGCGCTCGCGATCGACGGGATCGCGCTCGGAACGCTGCGGGTGGCGCCGGCGAGCGGCCGGTCGCTGGCGTCGACCGACAGCCTGCTGCTGGCCGAGGTCGCCGACCGCGCGGCGCTTTCGATCAGGCGCGCACAGCTGCACGAGCACGAGCACTGGATCGCCGTCGAGCTGCAGCGCGGCCTGCTGCCCAAGCGCCTGCCGGCCGTCGCCGGGATCGAGCTCGCGACCCGCTATCAGGTCGCCGGGCTCGCGGCCGAAGCGGGCGGCGACTGGTACGACGCGTTCCCACTTCGGCGAGGCCGGATCGGGGTCGTGGTCGGCGACGTCGCCGGCCGCGGCATCCCGGCGGCGTCGGCGATGGGCCAGCTGCGCAGCGTGACACGGGCGTTCGCGCTTGCCGACGACGGGATCGGCACGCCCGGACAGGTGCTGACGCGCCTCAATCGCCACCAGCTCGCGCTCGGGCTCGAGGACCTGTTCACGGTCACCTACGCGGTCGTCGATCCGCGTTCGCAAGCGGTCTCGTGGGCGAACGCCGGCCACCCGCCGCCGCTCGTGCGCACCGCCGCCGGCGTGACCTCGTACCTCGAGGGCGGCGAAGGGCTGATGGGGATGCAGGACGCCGAATACCGGACGCTCGATGCGCGCCTGCGCGAGGGCGACATGCTGATCCTGTACACGGACGGCCTCGTCGAGCGCCGCGGCGAATCGCTCGACGTCGGGCTGGCGCGGCTGGCGGTCGCCGCCGCGAACGGTCCCGGCGATCCGCAGAGGATGTGCGACCGGCTCGTCGAGCTGGTCGTCTCGGACGACAAGCAGCTGCAGGACGACGTCACCGTGCTGGTGGTGAAGGTCTCGACAGCGCCCTGAGGGCGGGCTACCTCGTCGTCGAAAAGGTCAACGAGGCCGGGCGCGTCGCGCGCGAGCCCCGATCCTGCCTGCGGCAGCCGTCGCCACCGGCGCCGAGGCGAAAGCGAATCCGCAGCTCGGTGCCGCCCGACGAGCGCTTGACGATCGAACACGAGTCCGACAGCTGCACGATGATGCCCAGCCCGAGTCCCATCCCCGGGCCGTCTGGGTTGGGACGCAAGCCGTAGCCGTCGTCGGCGATCAGCAGCCACAGCTCGTCAGCCGCGAGCCACGCCGCCACATGGATCCGCCCGGGATCGCCGTCGTAGGCGTGCAGCACGACGTTCGTGAGCGCCTCCGACGCCGCCAGGCGGACCGCGTCGATCAGCTCCTCGTCGGCGCCGGCCATCGCCGCAAACGCAACGACGGCGTTGCGCCCAATCGGGACGGACGCGGCGACCGCCGGATAGCAGTAACTCAGCGGCGGAGGGTGGGGCTCGCTCAGATATTCGCTCTGGACGAGACTCATCTTGATCTGTCTCGTACCCCGATCGCGAGCTTTGCAATCGGCGCGACCCGCTCGGGCGGCCGACTCGCGCGGGGTCGCGCCCGGACGGGGTCGCGCCGGCACCGCGGGTGATCTATCGGCCGGCGTCGTCGGGCACGTAGTGGCGACCGCCGGCGGCATCGACCCACACCCGCATCACCGTGTCGGAGCCCGGATCGCGAAACCGCTCGGCGGTCGGCTGCCAATCGGGCTGCGTGCGGTCGGCCGCGGCGTGGCCGCGACCGCGCCACAACCGCCCCCGCGGCTTGACGGCCTCGGGCGCAGCCGCCGGCAACGGCGGCAGATCGGCCATCACCGCCGCGGCGGCCTCGCGGCTGGGCGCCTCGACGATCGCAGCGACGCGGCGCTCGAGCTCCGCGACCCCCAACCGCCCCTCCGCGGCGTGACGCTTGAGCTGCTCGAGCAGCAGCTCTCGCTCGGCATCGCTCAGCAGCACCGAGGCTTGATCAGCCGGCGCGATCGACCTTCACAGCCGTCCCGTAGGCGACGATCTCGGTGAACTGCTGGCCGATCTCCGACGAGTCAAAGCGCACGCCGACGAGCGCGTCGGCGCCCATCAACCGCGCGTTCTCGACCATCCGGTCGATCGCGTGACGCCGGGAATCCTCCAGCAGCTTCGTGTACTCGGAGATCTCGCCCCGCTTGAGCGCCCGAAACGACGCCGTCACGCCGCCGACCAAGCCCATGCTGCGGACCACCAGCCCGTAGCAGACGCCGAGGTTCTCCCGGATCGTCAGGCCCGGGAGCTCCAGCGCCGTCGTCATCGGCATCTCGCTGGTGGTTGACACCGAGCGGGAACTTATCACCCTCTTACGCTGACCGGAGACGATCATCCGCTCGATGCCGGTCCGTCCGCGCCCAACCGCCGCGCTGCTCGCCGGCGTCCTGCTGCTCGCCGGCTGCGGCTCGAGCACCACGCGCTCGAGCTCCTCCGCGCGCGCCACCACCCTCACCGCGACGACCGTGACCAGCACCCAGGCGTCGGCCGCGCTCGGGCCCGAGGGGATCCCGGAGGAGCTCGGGCCGCAGCTCGCCCCGGCCTCCTCGACCGCGCCCGGGACGACCGTCGACGGGATCCAATGCGCGCCGATCGAGCAGCTCGCCTACCACATCCACGCGCACCTGCAGGTGTACGTCGACGGGCAGTCGCGACAGCTGCCGCCGGCGATCGGCCTGATCGGCCCGATCTCCCAGCAGACGCCGAACGGCCCGTTCTTCGGCGCGCGCACGTGCTACTACTGGCTGCACACCCACGCCGGCGACGGGATCGTCCACATCGAGTCCCCGACCGCGCGGATCTACACGCTCGGGCAGTTCTTCGACGAGTGGCGCCAGCCGCTCAGCTCCACGCAGGTCGGCTCGGCCACCGGGCCGGTGACCGCGTACGTCAACGCCGCGCGCTGGACGGCCAACCCCCGGTCGATCCCGCTGGACCGCCACGCGGTGATCCAGCTCGACGTCGGCACGCCGGTCGTCGCGTTCAAGTCCGTGTCGTTCGCGGGCACCGGCTTGTAGGGGCTCTGCCCCGCAGCCCGGGCGCCGGCGGCGCAATGTATCGCCGTCCGGGCGCCAGACACACGCGACCCCGACGACGCCGGCGCACAAGCAGCGCCGTGCCCCGCCGCCCCGACTAGACTAGACTAGACCCCCGCGCGCCGGCGCTGGCGGCGCCACAGCTCGCCGCCGACCGTCAACCCGACCAGCACCGCGATCCCGACCACCGGCAGCAAGCCCACGTCGTCGACGATGTCGACGATCGGCGGACCGGCGAAGTACGCGCCAAGCCCGATCCCGATCGCCCACACGGCCGCGCTGACGGCGTTGGTCACCTGGTACACCATCGTGTTGACGCGCGCGATCCCCGCGATCCACGATGGCGTCAGCAGGATCGCGACGACCGCGTAGCGCCTGAACACCTCGTCGCCGCGCGCGAGCGCGCGGCGACGCATGCGGATCAGCGGCCCCGGACTGCTCAGCACCCCGCGCCCAGCCTTGAGGCCGATCCACCAGCCGGCGATCCCGCCGGCGGTGGCGCCGAGCCACGCGACCAAGATCACCGAGCTGATGTCGAGCTTGTGCCGCGCCGCGAACACCCCGGCCGTGATCAGCACCGGCTCGCCGGGGCCTGGGAGCCCGATCCAGCTCGCCACCGCCGCCAGCGTCACGCCGACATAGTCGACCGGGGAGCCGGGGAAGTGATGGCGAAGGCGCATCGCCAGCCCGAAGGTCAGCAGCGCCTTCGCGGCGAGGCCGAGGCGCGCCATTGCGAGCGATCGTGACAGATCGAGCCGTCGACTCAGCCAGATCCAGCCGGCGGTCCATCTGGACAGCCGGCGCTAGCGATCATTGGCCCGAGGGCCAATGCCGTGCAGCTCTCGCAACCGGAGCATTGAGCGTCCTATGAGCACGGATCTGATCGTTTCCTACGACGGCACCGCCAACGACGACGACGCGCTGGCGCTGGCCCGGTTACTTTCGCTCGCCGGCGCCACGATGGCGCTCGCGTACGTTCGCCATTCCCACGAGTTCGACCCCCGGCGCGAGGAGCTCGCGGCCCACGACGCGCAGCGGCGCCTCGACCAGGGCGTGGCGCTGCTCGCAGACGGACCGGTTGGGACGCACGTGATCTTCAGTCCGTCGACCGGCGAGGGGCTTGCGCAGCTGGCCGGCGGCGAGGGAGCGTCGGTGATCGTGTTCGGCTCCGACTACCGGACGCCGCCCGGACACGCCGAGCCGGGCGGCTCCGCCCAGCACCTGCTCGAGGGCGGACCGGTCGCGGTCGCGGTCGCGGCGGCGGGCCTGCGCACGAACGCCGACGCGGCGATCAAGACGATCGCGGTCTCCGCCACCGACGGCGACGGCGCCGCTCGGGACACGGCCGCGGCGCTCGCCGGCAAGCTCGGGGCGACGATCGTCGAGATCGAGACGCCGGCGGTCGATCTGATCGTCGTCGGCTCGCAGAGCACCGCCAAGAACGGCCGGATCGCGCTCAGCGGCGCGAGCCGCGCGATGCTCGATTCGACGCGCGGCTCGGTGCTCGTCGTGCCAAACGGCAAGCCGGTCGTGCTGTAGCTTCGCGCGCTGCGGGCTGCGGCGGCCGTAGACTCGCGCTGTGCTGATCCTCCCTCCCGGGCACGCCGAATCGATTCGCGCCGGGCGGCGGCTGTCGGTGCGCGAGAAGCGGCTGCTCGGCGCGGTGCTCGCGGCGACCGGGGCGCTGTTGCTGGTGGTCGTGATCGCGCTGAGCAGCAGCGGTCGATCGTCTGCGCACGGCTGCCTGTACGTGACGATCCCGGCCGCCACCGGCGCGCAGGAGATCTCGGAGTGCGGCTCGACCGCCCGCGCGACGTGCGCGTCGGCGCGGACGCCAGGGGCGTTCACCCAGCAGGCCGCGGCCGAAATCGCGAGCGAGTGCCGCAAGGCCGGGTTGCCGGTCGGCTGATTACTCGGTAGCGCACGGGCGGCCGCCGCGCGGGCCGTGTCTGCGCCTTTTGTCCGCATGGCTAAACGAATTGCGGCCAACCCTGGACTCACGGACATGGCGCCGGATCGCGGCTCAGATGACCATCCCTGCGGTACTGGCCGCACCAGAGGCCCAATGGCGAGCGATGGCGCTCGCTTGTACGTCCCCTAAGGACAAGGAGATCCATTGCCTCTTGAAGCACCTAGTTGGCTGAACGCGGGAGATACCTCCTGGCAGATCACAGCCGCAACGCTCGTCGGGCTGATGAGCGTCCCCGGCCTCGCCGTCCTGTACGGCGGCGTGATGCAGAAACGGTGGTCGATCAACAGCATGATGCTGACGTTCGCCACGTTCTCCGTCGTGCTGTTCGTATGGGTCATATGGGGGTTCAAAATGGGATTCGGGACCCCATGGCACGGACTGTCGCATTCGGGCTTCTTCGGGAACTTCATCGGCAAGCCCGGTCCCGTGCTCTCACACACCGAGCTGCAGCACCAATCGAACATCCCGTTGATCGGGTCGCAGTCGTTTCCGAAAGCGTCGCTTGTCTACTTCCAGTTCGTGTTTGCAGCGATCACGCCGATCCTGGCGCTCGGATCGGTGCTTGGGCGAATTAACTTCAAGGCGTGGATCCCGTTCTGCGCGCTTTGGATCACGTTCGTCTACGCGGTCGACGCGTTCCTGTTGTGGGGCGGCGGCTTCTTCGCCCAGCACGGGGCGGTCGACTTCTCCGGCGGCTACGTGATCCACCTGTCCGCCGGCGTCACCGGGTTCGTGGCAGCAGCCGTGATCGGGCCGAGGTTGCAGCGAGACCGCGAGATCGACGCTCCGAACAACGTCGCGATGGTCGCGGTCGGCGCCGGCCTGCTGTGGCTCGGCTGGAACGGCTTCAACGGCGGCGACCCGTACGCGGCGAACATGTCGGCGTCCGCCGCGGTCCTGAACACCAACCTCTGCACCGCGGTCGCGTTCCTGGTGTGGGTCGGGTGGGACTACATCACCGGCCGCAAGCCGTCGCTGATCGGCGGCGTCAACGGGATGATCGTCGGCCTCGTGGCGATCACGCCGGCGGCCGGGTACGTCAACGGCTGGGGATCGATCGCGATGGGCATGATCGCCTCGACGATCGTGTATTTCGCGCTCAACTACCTCAGCCGGATGCGCCCGTTCCGCAACGTCGACGACACGCTCGGCGTGATCTACACGCACGGGTTCGCAGGCTTGGCCGGCGGCCTGCTGGTCGGCATCTTCGCCGACCCGGGAATGGCACTGGGATACAAGACCAGCAGCCACGGCCTGATCGCGACCGGCACCGCGACCGGCGTCGTCCACGGCAACTGGACGCTGCTGAAATGGCAGTTCTTCGCGGCGGTGTTCGTGATCGCCTGGACGGCGGTGATCACCTTCATCCTGCTGAAGCTCGTCAACGTGTTCATCCCGCTGCGGATGTCCACGGAGAACATGGAGATCGGTGACACCGCCGAGCACGGCCATGAGGTGTACCCGTCCGACGTGCCCTCGCTCGGCTACCCGGGTGGGATTCCCGGGCTCGCCGCGACACCTGAGGCGTCGGCGACAAGGGCATGAGCCACGCCGTGGCAGTTCGAGCGTCGTTCGTGCGCCGGCATCATGCAGCGCGCCACGCCGCTTGAGAGCCACGGACAGTCGGCAGCAGACCGGGGGGCGCAACACAGCGCCCCCCGGTCGCCGCTGACGATCGTCTCCGGCGCGGTCGCCGGCGACGACCTGCACAGCGTCGCCCGCTCGGCTTCGGAGGAGATCGGCCGGCCGGTCGTGATCGCGATCCCGTCGCTGGGCGAGCCGGTCGTGCATCCCGCCGGCGCGCTCGCCGCCGCCGACATCAAGCTGATCGTCGAGCACGCGGTGGCGTTGATCGGCGATCATCCCGGGCCCGGGACCGCAGCCGTCGACCGGGCTCGCCCCGATGCGCCGATCGCCGCCATCGCCGACGCGGTCCCGGTCCGGATCGGGCGCGAGGTGGTCGGGATCGTCGCCGCGCCCGGCGGCGCCGGCGGACCCGATGACCGGCCGTGGCTGGAGGGTGCGGCCGCGGCCGCCGCGGTCACGGCGCTGATGCGCGACGCCCGCGAGGGTGACCTGCGCGACTCTCGCCGCGCGCTGTTGCAGGCGCTCGGCGCCGGCCCACCGGCCGACCTGACCGCGCTGCTCGCCCACGCCAGACGGCTCGGGCACGACCTCAGCGCCGGGGCGGTCGCGCTCTGCGCGCAGCTCACGCCGGGCCGTGAACCGGCAAACGTCGATGAGCTCGTCTCCCAGCGCCGCGGCTTGCTGGCCGTCGTCGGCGAACGGCGGCTGCTCGGGCTCGTGCCGCTCGCTTCGCCGCACGCGCCGGCGCCGACGCCGCGCGCGGTCGCAGCCGGGCTCGAGGCACTCGGCATGCATGTCGCGCTGTCGGCGCCACGACGCGATCCCGCGGCGCTGCACGAGGCGCTGCGGGAAGCCGAGCTGCTGGTCGAGCTCGCCTGCTTCACCGACGCGGCGTTGTCCGGGCAGGAGGAGACCTACCGGCTGTTGATCGGCGTGTTGCTGCGAGATCCCGAGGAGCTCGAGCAGCTCCGCGCGCGCACGGTCTCGCCGCTGGCCGACTACGACGCTCAGCACGACACCGAGCTGGTCGCTACCTTACAGGCCTTCCTCGCCCACCACGGCTCGACGACCGAGACCGCGGAGGCGATGAGCCTGCACCGGCACACGGTCGGCTACCGCCTCTCGCGCGTGCACGAGGTCTCGGGACTGTCGCCGTATGAGTCAGACGGGCGCGAGCGCCTGAGCCTCGGGCTCAAGGCCGACCAGATCCTTGCAGCCGATCAACGCCGCATCAGACATCAATAGCCTCACCGACGCGAAAAGGAGAAAGAGGTGACAACCACATCGGACCAGACCGCTGCGGCCGCTGGCGCCCAGACCGCCGCCGAGGTGCTCGAGTTCGCCGCGGCCCGCGACGTCCAGATGGTCGATCTGAAGTTCGTCGACCTTCCCGGCACCTGGCAGCACATGACGCTCCCGCTCACGACGCTGGACGCCGACGACTTCGAGTCCGGCCTCGGCTTCGACGGCTCGTCGATCCGCGGCTTTCAGGAGATCCACGAGTCCGACATGCTCCTGATCCCCGACCCGACGACGGCGCTGATCGACCCGTACTACACGCTCCCGACGCTGTCGCTGGTCTGCTCGGTCGCCGATCCCGTGCTCGGCGAGGCCTACGCGCGGGACCCCCGGTTCGTCGCCCAGAAGGCCGAGCGCTACCTGATCCAATCGGGGATCGCGGACGTCGCGTACTTCGGACCCGAGGCGGAGTTCTTCGTCTTTGACCACATCGCCTACGAGCAGGTCGAGCACCGCGCCTTCTACGAGATCGACTCCGCCGAGGGCTTCTGGAACACCGGCCGCCCCGCCGGCGCGAGCAGCAACCTCGCCTACAAGCTGCGTCAGAAGGAGGGCTACTTCCCGGTGCCGCCCGCCGACTCGCTCGCGAACCTGCGCAGCGAGATGGTGGCGATGATGGAGTCGCTCGGGATCCGGTGCGAGTTTCACCACCACGAGGTCTCCTCCGGCGGCCAGGGTGAGATCGACATGCGCTTCCAGCCACTGCTGAAGATGGCCGACCAGATGATGCTCTACAAGTACGTGGTCAAGAACACGGCCGCGCGCGCCGGCAAGACCGCGACCTTCATGCCGAAGCCGATC